>JAPKAW010000103.1 GCA_028825055.1 Flavobacteriales bacterium
CATCAGCCATGCGGTTGAATTGCATGAATACGAGATTCCAAACTTCCACAACTTGAGGATGGTCTGCATTGACCAAATCCCGACCAGGAGTTTTTTTAATTTCTGATTCATCTCGCAAGTCAACATGAATTTCTGAGCAAGGACCACAAGGTCCCGTTTCCCCCATCTCCCAAAAATTGTCCTTTTTATTTGCGAGGATAATCTGTTCTGCAGGAACATGTGCAGCCCATAATTCCGCGGCTTCATTGTCCGCTTGGAGTCCATCCTTTTCATCGCCTTCAAAAACCGTGACGTACAATTTGGAAGGGTTCAACTTGTAGACCTCAGTCAACAATTCCCATGCCCAATCAATGGCGTCTTTTTTGAAATAGTCTCCAAAGGACCAATTCCCGAGCATTTCAAACATCGTGTGGTGGTACGTGTCAACCCCAACCTCTTCAAGATCGTTGTGCTTGCCACTCACCCGCAAGCATTTTTGTGAGTCTGCGATGCGCGGGTGAATGATCGGACTGTTGCCCAAAAACAAATCTTTGAATGGATTCATTCCGGCATTGTTGAACATCAGGGTGGGGTCGTCTTTGATGACCATGGGCGCCGATGGAACAATTTCATGTCCTTTGGAAGCGAAGAAGTCGAGGAAGTGCTGTCGAATCAGTTGGGATTCCATGGGGTAGTTTGCTAGCTGTCGTTGAAACGAGAGAGGTTTTCGTTGCAAAAATCTGTAAAACGTGCTCTTGATTTTCGTTGAAGTGTGAAATTACGTTGCACCTTTGTTCAAATGGCGAAGCGCTTTCATAAGTTTCGATTCAATGAGCGAACTCTCCAAATGGAGGAGTTGCCCTTTGCTTTACGGGATTTCCTTCTCTTTGGATTCAAAAAACTTCTGTTTTTTTCGTGCATAGCAGGGAGCAGCATTCTTGTGTTTGACCGCTACTTCGAAAGTCCTGCGGATCGAGTGCGTGAAAGGGAGCTTGAGTTTGTGGAGTCCCAACTCGACCGAATGGCTGTTAGCGTGACGGATATGGGGGTGATCCTGGAGGATATCTCTCGCCGTGATGATGCGATTTATCGGGCTATTTTTGGAACTGATCCGTATCCTGAGCACTTGCGTAATCCGGGAATTGGGGGTTCGGATCAAATGCGAGATCTTCGAGGTTTTTCTCATTCAGAGGTTGTGATTTCTCTCGAAAATACGGTGGCTGAATTGCAGCGAAAGTTAGTCGCGCAAAGCCGGTCGTTTGATGATGTCCTCGCATTGGCCCAGAACCGGACTGAGATGTTGAAGTCCATCCCCGCGATTCAACCTGTTAGAAATGAGGACTTAAGGCGCATGGCGAGTGGATATGGCTACAGAATCCATCCTATTTATAAAGTTCGAAAGATGCACCACGGCATGGATTTCGCTGCTCCCACGGGTACAGAAATATTTGCAACCGGCGATGGCAAGGTTGTCCTTTCAAAAAGACTCTACAACGGTTTTGGCCGACATGTGATCATCAAGCACGGATTTGGGTATGAAACCTTGTATGCTCACATGAGCAAAACTTTGGTTAAAAAGGGACAGCGTGTGAAGCGTGGAGAGGTGATTGGTCTGGTTGGTTCAACGGGCACGTCAAGCGCTCCTCACTTGCATTATGAAGTGCACAAGGATGACAAAAGGGTAAATCCTGCTCCGTATTTCTTCAACGACCTGAGCCCAGAACAATACGAAGAGATGCTTGCGAAAGTAGAAGACTCAAACCAATCTTTTGATTGATTTTTGGAAGTGCTAACAAGTTGATTTACATTGGTGAAGATCAACGAACAAAAGCTTTTTGTTGCCCATGCCTTTGAATAAACCCATCGAAAAACATTACCACTCTATTACAGAAGTGGCATTGGACCTGGGCGTAAATGCGTCTCAGTTGCGGTATTGGGAAAAGGAGTTTGCCTTATTGAAGCCGCGGACCAATGCCCGAGGAAAACGATTCTATTCGAACTCAGACGTCCAATTGATTAAGGAGATTTATTGGTTGGTCAAGGAGGAGGGGCACACCTTAGAAGGTGCGCGTAAGGCGTTGAAAAAGCGAAATTTGGTAGCAGCTTCCATGGAGTCAAAAAAGCAAGATGGCGCGACTCCTGAGAAGGATGAGGTGCTTAAGCGTCTGAAGTCACTGCGTAACAAATTGGTGTCGCTGCAAGAAAAAGCTTAGGATTGAGCCTCGGGGGCTGACCAGTAAGCGCCAAGTTGCAAGTATTCCTGAACGTAGTTCTCAATCGCTTCTTCCAGCGAGTGGAAGGGCCGGTCATATCCAATCGACCTCAGTTTGCTCATTTCTGCTTCGGTAAAGTACTGGTAGGTGTCCCGAATGTCCTCAGGCGTATCGATGAACCCAATGTTCGGCTCCTTTCCCATGGCGTGAAATGTAGCCAAGGCGAGATCCAAGAAAGTGCGCGCCTTTCCCGTGCCAAGATTGTAAAGTCCATTGGACTCGCCCTTGCGGTGGTGCATCATGAACAGGCAGACTTCTGTCAAGTCTTTGACATAAACGAAGTCTCGGGTTTGTCCTCCATCGGTATAATCGGGTCGATGCGAACGGAAGAGTCGCATACCGCCGGTTTCGCTGACCTGCCGAAAGGTGTGCAATACGACACTCGCCATGCGTCCTTTATGGTATTCATTGGGGCCGAACACGTTGAAAAACTTCAGCCCAGTCCAAAAATAGGGGGCACGACCCGCAGCATCTTCTGATAAGGCCCACCGATCGAAATCATTCTTTGAATCGCCATAAGGATTCAGAGGCTTCAATTCAGAAACGATGTCGTGGGTGTCATGGTACCCGTGTTCACCAGCCCCGTACGTGGCAGCGGAAGATGCATACACCAGCGGAAGTCCATGCTTCACACATTGCTTCCAAACGGTCTGGCTATAATGTAGATTGAGCTCATCAAATAGGGCCCGGTCTAGCTCTGTGGTGTCGGTGCGAGCGCCCAGATGAAATACAAACTGAACTTGTGATTCATTGGCCTCTAACCAGGCAGCGAAATCTAGGCGCTCCACGCGGTGAGCATGGATGAGTCCTGCATAGTTGGCAGCCTTGTCTTCGCGGCTAAAATCATCCACTAAGACCAGGTCAAAAAACCGAGCTTCGTTGAGTCGTGCAGCCAATGCGCTTCCGATGAATCCTGCCGCTCCTGTAATGACGATCATGGGACAAAGGTAAGACAGGGGCTTCGCCTATCTTTGTCATCCTTACGAAGATGAAACAGGTATCCATCACACGCCGAGCGCGTTTTAATGCAGCCCACAAACTCTGGAACGAAGAGTGGGATGAAGCGAAGAATTTCGAAGTATTTGGTAAGTGCGCCCATCCCAATTGGCATGGACATAATTACGAAGTGCATGTCACAGTGCGCGGTATTATTGATGAAGCCACAGGCTACTTCATTAATTTCACGGACCTCAAGGCGATCATTAACGAATACGTTGAGGAGCCACTGGATCATCGAAATCTGAATATGGATGTTCCGTGGTTGAAAGGAAAGCAAACCTCAGTAGAAAATTTAGTCATCGGAATTTGGGAACAGATTGAACCAATCATCGCCACACATGGTTGTACCCTTGAAAGGATTCGACTGTACGAAACTGAAAATAACTACGCCGATTATTCCGGCGAATCGTGATGGCATTATACGAGAAAATCGAACGCTTTGATGACGAAGCAATAGCAAAAATCGCAACGAATTATCGCTCCATGTTGGAGGAGATTGGTGAAGATCCGAATAGAGAGGGGTTGGTAAAAACACCTGAGCGTGCAGCAAAAGCCCTAGCGGTTTTGACGTCGGGAATGGGAGTCAATGCCGCTGCTATTCTGGAAAGCGCATTGTTTGCTGAGCCTAGCAATGAGATGGTCTTAGTTCGTGATATTGAAATCTATAGTTTGTGTGAGCACCACCTTTTGCCATTTTTCGGAAAGGCTCATGTGGCATACATCCCAGATGGGAAAATTGTTGGTCTGAGCAAGATCCCGAGGGTTGTTGATGCATTTTCAAGACGCCTTCAAGTGCAAGAACGCCTCACAGAACAGGTGCGTGATTGCATCCAAGCGACCTTGGGCGCTAAGGGAGTCGCTGTTGTGATTGAAGCGCGGCACTTGTGCATGCAAATGCGCGGCGTAGAAAAACAAAATACCATCACCACAACAAGTGCTTTTACGGGGGCCTTCTTAAATGACCCGAAAACACGCAAGGAATTCATGCAGCTGGCAGTGGGTTCGTCCTACGGCAGGTCCTGACATCCTGATTGTTCAACGTGCATTGTGCATTTTTTTGGCGATTGGTGTGATGAGATTTGGATCCTTCGCTGCAATTTTGCGGCATGAACGAATATCAAGCTCCCCGGATTATTGACGACGCGTTGATTGAAGACGAGTCGACCATTAGCCGATTCATTGCGAATGTTTTCAGCTGGATGGTTGCCGGTTTGGTCATGACGGCTTCAGCGGCTTACTATGTGGCGCAGTCAGGCTTAGTGACCAAATTATACAATCTGGAAACAGGAGGAATGTCAGGACTGGGTTGGGTTGTGATGTTGGCTCCTTTGGGATTTATAGTTGCCATGAACATGGGTTTCCAACGCTGGTCATCCATGTCTCTGACCCTTCTTTTTCTCGCATTTAGCGCGATTATGGGGGTTTCCTTGAGTAGCATATTCTTGGTATATTCTGCATCAAGTATCTCACAAGTTTTCGTTATCACGGCGGTCACGTTTGGGATAATGGCTGTCGTTGGTTACACGACAAAAACGGACTTAACTAAGTTTGGAAGCCTTCTTATGATGGCGTTAATCGGGATCATCATTGCCAGTTTTGTCAATTGGTTTATCGGTTCCGCGGGTCTGGATTATATCATCAGCATCGGAGGGGTCTTGATTTTCACGGGGCTGATCGCTTATGATACCCAAAGACTCAAGCGGATTGCTGCTGGTGTGGAGTATGGATCGGAAACAGGAACGAAATTGGCCATTCTCGGAGCGACAAGTTTGTACTTGAACTTCATCAACTTGTTCTTATTCCTTCTGCGGCTTTTGGGACGTAGGAATTGAGAATTTCGGATTGTTGGCGCATAAAAAAACCTCTGTGACGAGGTTTTTTTTGTTGTAAATACGATTGTCTGGAATCATTGGATCATGATGCGCTGGGACCAAATCCCCTTTCCGTTCAGCTCCAATAAGACGACATATGCCCCTGCTGCGTGTGGTTGCGCATGGAAAAAATACTTGCTATTGCCCGCGGGAAATTGCCCTTGGTGCAATACGTCCACGCGCTGTCCCCACGCATTGTAAAGGGACAGCGTTCCTTCACAGGGAGTGTCCATTTCCAAAGGAACACAGGTGATAGCGCTCGCTGGATTTGGAAAAGCAGCAGGGAAATATACGCCTCCGTTGTTTTCTGCAACGGACGTGATGGCACCCACATCAAAACTCCACCAACCTGCGGGAGCAGGCATGGGGCGCGTTCCTGTTTTGCCAGAGGAGGCTTGCGCTTCGATGTAGTAATAAACCGTAGTTCCTTCTGCTTGTGCTGGGATGTCCGCCGTCCAATCTGACGCAGTTCCATCAACGGGGTTCATGGAGATGAAATCCCATGGGCCTTCAGAACTAGTTGACCAATGCATGGTCGCTGTTGCAATGCCGCTTCGATGACTGATGTACGACTCCACCGTGTATGGCGTGTCCGTGTTTTCTGTGTCAGGTAATGGAAGGTGGCTGATGATAAGAGGATCTTCGACTCCGACGGTATGGGTGATGCAATGGATCGCCCCGCTCTGTGAAATAATAGCCTGTCCATTGTTGTCACAATCAATGCCGACGACATTGTATCCAGGCAAAAGCTCGGAGTAGATGCGCAAGGCCGTGGTGTCATATTCTGTGTAATACGTCGGTAGTAAGAGGGTGTTGTTGACGAAAACAGAGTTGGTGTAGGTCAAGTACCAGCCATTTTCATCAGGATATCCGCCTCCACCGCCTTGCTCGGGAGGGCTTGGAATGCGCACGACGTCAAAAGGCGTACCCCATCGGGTCGTGAAGTTGGACAATACATACTCCATGTTGGCATCAATTTGTGGGCCATCGGCAACGCCTTCGGGGTATTCTGCTACCAACAAGGTGCTCTCGTCAAGTAGCTTCATGTGCATGTCAATGTGGTGGATGCCGTCAAAAGGCAACGTCGGCATTTTAATGAACGTTTCCGTGCCGTGGAAATCCGACATGATGCCATCAATCTCTGTTTCTGTGTGATTGGGAAAATCCGTCCACCAGGTCGAACCGCCATCATTTTCATCCAGGACCAATTCAGAAGCGAAGGCGGTACCAAATCCAT
>JAPKAW010000104.1 GCA_028825055.1 Flavobacteriales bacterium
GCCTTCTGTATGGAAACTAAATAGGCCTGGAGCGCTTCATGGGCTCCTTCTTCCAGATGAAAGAACAGACCCGAAAGTTCAATATTGACTGTCTTATTCATGATTTCGCGTTACGTATTGTTTGAAGTGAGTTCACAGATTGAACAAAAGCGACCCAAGCCGCCTCCAACTCAAGAAGAATCTTTTGACCCTTTTTTGTGATCCGATAATATTTTCTTGGCGGACCTGACGGGGATTCCTCCCATCGGTATTCCAGCATATCAGCATTTTTCATGCGCATCAAAAGAGGATACAATGTTCCCTCCACAATCAGTAGATCGACCTTTTTCAATGCGGCGATGATATCCGAGGTGTACGCCTCGTGGTCTTTCAAAATTCGAAGTATGCACAATTCAAGCACTCCCTTGCGCATTTGCACTTTTGCTTTATGGCTTTCACTCATAGCGCAAATGTATAGGTAAAGCCGAGTACTTTGCAATACATAGTACTGCAACTGTACGGAAACTTTCACGATCACTCCTTAGGCCCTGTGTTAGTAAGGGATACACAGGTTCGCACACACCATATTTGCTATCGGAAAGCTTCTTTTACGCCCAATCAATCGTCAGGCCTTGACCTGAATTGTTCCCGATACGCGTTGGGCCTGACTCACCAAATCGGACCCATCAGACCCCTTCTCTCCGAAAGCCAACGCCACCGCCATGCGTCGGTAAGGACGGACTGTGGGTTTGGAAAAAAGGCGGAAATCTGTGCTGGGAATCGCCGCGGCTTCCGCGAGACCTGAAAACACAGGAAATCCCGGATGAGCGCTTTCAGCCGCCACAGTTTCAGGAGCAAGAATGACTGCACTCGCACCATTGCGCAGATGCTCAATCTCCAATACAGGAATCCCCAATACCGCGCGGGCATGCAACTCGAATTCTGAAAAGTTCTGGGTCCGGCCCAATGTGACCATGCCCGTATCATGCGGGCGGGGAGAGAGTTCAGAAAAATAGACCGTTCCAGGCTGGCCATCCTGACCGTTCTTGATGAAAAACTCAACGCCCCAGATGCCATTTCCGCCGAGCGAAGCTGTGACCGCTCCAGCCATGAGTTGTGCCTCGAGTAACAACTCCGGCGCCATCTTTGCGGGCTGCCAACTCTCCTGGTAATCCCCTCGCTCCTGGCGGTGACCAATCGGCGGGCAGAACAATGTGTTGCCGTTCGCTTGCGTGAGTGTCAAGAGCGTGATCTCGTAATCAAAGTCGATGAAAGACTCGACAATCACCTCTTCCAAATCCCCTCGAGACCCGTCCAATCCATACTCCCATGCATTTTGGACATCGGCTGCGCTTCGGATCACCGATTGGCCTTTGCCCGAGCTCGACATGAGCGGCTTGACCACGCACGGCATGCCTACAGCCTCGACACCTTCCGTAAGCTGTTCAAGGGAACTTGCATAGCGATAGGGCGCTGTTTTGAGTTCTAACTCCTGGGCGGCTAAATCGCGAATTGCCCGCCGGTTCATGGTGAAATGCGCTGCTCGTGCAGACGGAACGACTTGGATTCCTTGCCCTTCATACGCGTAGAACCGTTCGGTACGGATAGACTCCACTTCAGGAATGATGATATCGGGCTGGTGTTTGGCTACAATGGCATCGAGCGCATCACCGTCCAGCATGTTGATCACCTCGCATTCCTGAGCTACCTGCATGGCCGGAGCATTCGCATACGCATCAACGGCGATCACGTGTTGACCTAAACGCTGCAACGCAATCACCAACTCCTTGCCCAATTCACCGGATCCGAGCAGCACAATCTTCTTTCTCATGGGCGAAAGTTAGCCATCAAATGACATCCCCACGATGGAAAACTATCACCTCACAAAGCCTTTTTTAGATCAAAATGCTACCCATTCAATCTTACTCAGTAAAGTCCAGTGAGCTACCAGCCGCCTCCAATTGATCCGTTGAGAAATCCCCATCCATGAGGTAGACATCGTTGCATTTTGACTTGAAGTCGTCGATCAAATCAGGAATGGACGTATTCCGATCGAGAATGGCCATTCCACCCATATCGGAATCCGCAAAGTCGCCATTCGCTTCGATGATATAAATCCACTTATCAACCCCATTGATGAGATAGGCATCCACCGACGAACTCGAGTAGTGAAAAGGGGTAGTATAGGAGCTCCCAATAAGATGTTTCATCAATCCGACATCATGCAATACTTCGCTGTATTCATCCAGAAACTCTTGCAGCTCATCTTCTGCAATGGCTGCATTCATTTGCTGAAAATGCATGCGCTGTTCTTGTAGTTTTTTTGTGTCTTCCATGGTTGATACGCTTCATATTTTCGCCGTCTGCTTGGCTGTAATAAGATACGAAATTCAACGCGTAAAACAGCACGCAAAGAACTGATTTTCATGCTATATAAGCTGAATTTAAACCTGTGATATAAAGGGTCAATTTCGAGTGAAAACGCACATCCGGCAAGCATGAATTTGGACAGAAGGTGAACCGATCGAAACACATTCTTCTTGGGTCACGTGATATTACAGTGCTAAAATTCCCAAAGCGCTCAGCGCCCATACAGCCAATAATGCCAGCCCACTCCAAAAAAAGAACGCCACGTTTTTGGCCGTGCGATAGGTATCCAACGCCATCATCTGAAGGAGTTCCTTTTCTGTAAGGTCGTCAAATTCATCGTATTCATCTGAATTCCCCCCCTGGCTTTTGCTTTCTTCCGTACCTCCCGTGCTCTTTGAAAACCCACTAAATATGCCCATTGATTGTTGATTTGAAGTTGAATACACTCAATCAACGGAAATAATCCTTCCTTATTTCAACGTTTACATATTCGGACCAGAAATTCGATGACCCTGCGCCCTATTCCGGTGCCCAAGGCGCCAAACTCCAGTGCTTTTCGGTAGTTCCGTCTTGAAAATGATACAGCAACAATTTACCTGGAGCATAGGAACACTTCCGGCCGAGCATGTCCGTGACAAACATCAGTTCTGATTGGAGACGCTGTGAGTCCACTTGCACCACTCCAAGCGGGGAAGGCACAATACTCATCACCACAGGACGATGATCACTCACTGTTTGATCATACTCGGACCAGCCACCCGGCATGTGTGCCGCAATATCGAGGGTCGTCACAACCGTTTGGGCTGCGCTGAAATCGCTAAACAGTTCATCTGTAATCAAGATGTGATCCAAATGAGATGGCCATCCAGGAAACGACCAATCCGAATTAGGACCTTCCGCAATGGGCATGTCAACAAATAGATACGCCTCCGGCACATCCAAGAAGGGTTGAAAAACATTGCTAGATGGCGCTTCAGCAATGAGGTCATTTAAATCACCGAGTAGGATTACCCGCTCTAATTCCAAATACTCACTGATGTATGATTCAATCAGCACACACGCCTCCATCCTGCGCATTTCCTCGTCTCCATCATCGGACCAATCAATCGTCCCATCGCCACAGCATTTAAAGTGGTTGTTGATGGCATTGAAGACTTCGCCATTGTATTCAAAACGCAGGACCAAAGGGGAACGTGGTAACGGGCTCCAAAACGGAGATTCTGTGTAAATCTCATAGGCATCTAAGACATCTATTTGATCGGTATTGTACACATAAACTAAGCCGCCAAACCATCCATTCATCAAGATATACTGATAACTCTCCATCCCATCCACCATGGTCTTGAACGCTGTGGTATCATCAATTTCTTGGATGGCCCACAAATCGATTTCTAAATTCTCAATGATCTGATGAACGGCATTGACTGTTGTCGCTCCATCTTTAGGGAACCATTCAATATTCCATGTCGCTATTTCCAAGCGTTCAGGCGAACCGAATTCAAGGTCATCGAGCGTCTGCGAGGACAGTGTAAGCGAAAGACCAACAACGAGAAAGGGCAGCAGAAGTAATTTCACTAGACCAAGGTAATCCCGTTTTCACTGAATGATTTGCAGTGTCAGCTTTTGTTCAGCAGACAAGACAAATTGCATTCCGAAACCTTGCGCCGTCAGGGGGCTATTGGAAGATGATGGTCGAAGTCGCGAGCATTCCCGTTTGACCAATAATCGACACGTAGTACATGCCCCTCGGAAGACTCCCACGGTAAAGAATGATTTGATTCGATTGAATCTCTATTGATGGCTGAATTTTATGACCCTGAGCGTCTGATACGCGCACGACGATGGGGTCATTTGATTCGAACTTGAAATCCAAAAACACCGATTCTATCCCTGGATTTGGGTAGGCTACCAACGTTGCAGGAGTCAGCATAAACGCTGCGTCGTTAAACCCGGAAGTGGAAGGGGCACACGAATTCTCAGATCCTATTTGCACAAAAACATCATCGAAATAGCTGTCGTTGTCTGTCCCTCCAAACCGCGTCCCGCGGAGCTCGCTTCGAATCATCCTCGTAAGAGCTGGTATTTCAATGGATTCGCTCACGAGCGTCCAAGTGGTATAGTTGCCCGGCAGGTATGCTGTGGTGCCAAGGGGTTCCCCACTGGAGGAATAAAACGAGAGCCTCATTTCAGGAAGGTCTGAGCCATTCCAGTTGGACATCATCGCTCCGTACCGAACGATTTGTGTCCCCGCATCAATGGAGTCGGCATAAGCCGTGACATCAACATCCTGATGCATTCGCCCAACGGCACTTTCCGTGCACAAGCCGCCTACGGCGAAATATCGATCACCCGAGTACGGGTTGGTTCCCGCGCAATCTCCTGCAAGTTGTGACTCAACAATTCCTTCATCAATGACCCAATTCACGAGCTCGGTTTCAGACCCGGGATTCCGAAGCAGATTTGAGCTGTACCCCGACTCTCCCGTTGAAAAAGCTGCGGGAACAGACCAATCACTCCAATTCAGTTCCTTGTCACGATATCGAACGCGCCACCAAAAAAATGTGTTTTCATTCAGGCCGGCAATCTGCTCATCGATGATCGAAGCCCCCTCTTGCGTGTCTTCATTAAAATAAATATTCTCAAATCGCTCCCATACACTTGCCACAGGCTGGCTAAAATCTCCTTCGACCTCCGAAACTTGCCATTCCGTCTCACCGTGTTGATCCGCAGCACCTTCAAATGGACTGCTCGATAGAAAGACACACTCTGGCGGGACTTCTTGATCCATGATGGAAATGGGTGTCGGAGCGGTGACTTCGTAAGCTGCTTTTGTAATGGTGAAGCTATCTGTTATCACATTATCCAACGCCATGTTGTTGTCTCCTCTACTGAGACGATTGACAGTAAAACTCGGCTGCTCACCAGCGGTCACATCGACCATAACAAACCCCCAATCGTCCGTAGTCGTTTGAAATTCATCGTAGTCAAACTGCGGCCAATCTCCCCAATAATCGATAGCACCGCCAGCAGTTGCTACATTAATCCACAGGTGTTTGTGGTCCTTGGATTGCCCTCTGGAATAGCCATGCGTATGACCGAAGAAGTGAATGCTTGGCTTTCCACATGATTCCGTGAAATCCTCTAAAAGTGCGATGACCTGCCCTGTGAAATCGCTTTCTCCTGGCGTCCACAGCTCAGACTTATACGGGTGGTGCAATTCTGCAAAAACGAAATCAATAGAGTCCGCTTCACACGTGCTTTCAAGAACCTCTTCCAACCACTCGAGCTGCTGCTCTCCGTCATAAGGTGCATTGGAGTCTAAACCCACAAAACGGACATTGCCGTAATCCTTCCACCACCAATGTTCTTCAAACCCTGGCGTTCCATTTTCCGGAAGGTGAAAATATTGAAAGTAGTAGTTCGTGTTGACCTCGTGGTTGCCCAACACTGGATAAACGGGAATCTGAGAGAAGAGATCTTCGGCCGGTTCAAAGAAGGTCGATTGCCATTGCTCATAGGAATCTCCATAATCCACTAGATCACCCGGGATCAGGACCAAAGCAAGATTGTCCGTGGGCTCCCCACCATATTCGGATTGCAGATAATCCAACACGCCCTCATGAATAATGTCCTCAAAGACATTGGGGTCAGCTGCACTTTGCTGCATGTCACTCATGGCAACAAATCTGAAGTCCTCATCATCAGAGGCAAAGGGCGGTGTTTTGAATCGGTAGACTTCCGAAACCAACGGTCCGGTTTTGACGCGATAGAAATACGTTGTAAAACGCTCTAAACCTGTGATTTCAACATCATGTATGACTGCGGTTCCAGCTGGAGAAAATGAAATGCCCGTCGCCGTGTTTTCTAAAGCGTCAGCCGCCAGTCCCCACTCAACGATCGATTCCTCTCCCGCAGTTGTTTCCCATAAAACAACCATCTCATGGGGTGATGCATCCTGCAAGTAAGGCAAGAC
>JAPKAW010000105.1 GCA_028825055.1 Flavobacteriales bacterium
GAGCGGACTCAAATCCCTTCTGCAAGCCTGCACTTTTACCATAATTGCGGGAAAAACGAATGCCCACTACGCGTTCAGGGTCCACAGCGTGCAGTTGTTCTATGATTTCCCAAGAATTATCCTTGCTCCCATCATCGACAAAAATAACCTCGTAGGTCCTCTCCACCAGGACCCGATCAATCCATGCTTTGAGTTCAACAAGACTCTCAGATTCATTGAATAACGGGACAACCAAGCTTAAATCAATAGATGGATTCATCGCAAGCATCGAGATTGAAGTTTTTATTGAAGAGACTAGTGAATAGTTGTGGGGTTGGGCCGCTTGTAAATCGCGCCAACAATGGCAGCAACAAGAAGCCAAAACAACATTCCTATGGCCCACATAAATAACTGCCCGGCGGGCTCTAGCACCCAACGTATTTGGTCCTCTACATCCTGCTTCATGTCATCATCCATGGCAAAAGCAAAAGACCCCATTTCCTTTTCCATGTTGACCAATGTAGCTTCATGCAGATGATCAATCAATTGACCATCGAAGACCCCCATAATCACCATGAACAGAACGCCAATCAGTGAAGCGAGCCCTCCAGCGAGCCAGGCTTGCCCGACAGCACGTCCATAGGTCAACGAACCTTCCTCCTTTCGAATAGCGACACACGCCAGTACCATTGCTACGACAACCAAAATAAAACGTCCCGCCCCAAGCCAAGTGCCCAGTAACACTTCCACTCCTATTAGATAGGCTATCAATTGGAGAAGAACAATCAGTCCTCCTGCTGCCGCACCCTGTTGCAGGGTCAAAGAATTCAAATTCATGGCCGCAAGGTAGCACACCCATCAATTTGATGGTATCTTTGCACGGGGCAAGTCTCTTACGACTAGCTCCCGTCAACTCCCCCAGGGCCGGAAGGCAGCAAGGGTAGACGGTTGTAGCGGTGCGATAAGAATCGCTTGCCCCACTTTTCTTTTCTTGCATTCCACTAGGGTTGCGTCCGGAATTGAACCCCATGCTTGAGAAGATCCCCATTCAGTCCATACGAAAAGTACTCATCGCTAATCGTGGAGAGATTGCTTTGCGCATCATGAAGACTGCCCGTGAGATGGGCATAGCAACTGTTGCTGTCTACTCTGAAGCAGACTCGGACGCCCCCTTTGCTCGGTTTGCAGACGAAGCTGTTTGCATCGGCCCTCCACCCTCTTCGGAAAGTTATCTCCTCGGAGATCGAATCATCGAGGTCGCTCTGGAATTGGGAGTAAACGCGATTCATCCCGGATATGGGTTTCTTTCTGAAAACTCAGAATTCTCTAAAAACGTCCGCAACGCAGGAATCATCTTTATTGGTCCATCGGAACTGGCTATGATGACCATGGGGTCCAAATTGGCCGCAAAGGAAAATGTTAAGCCATTTAATGTCCCGCTAGTACCTGGCACAGACTTTCCCGTTCATACGGTGGAACAAGCCTTGGAGGTGGCCCCGACTATCGGGTTTCCCTTATTGATTAAAGCGAGCGCTGGTGGCGGAGGGAAAGGCATGCGCATCGTACACACGCTTGAAGAATTGCCCTCGCACTTTGAGCGCGCTGTATCCGAAGCAATTAATTCTTTTGGGGATGGCGCTGTTTTCCTCGAACGTTTTGTCAATTCTCCTCGTCACATTGAGATCCAGATACTTGCAGACATGCACGGCAATGTGGTACATCTTTTTGATCGGGAATGCAGCATACAAAGAAGACATCAGAAAGTGATTGAAGAAGCACCCTCGTCCGTTTTGGATGCGGCTTTGCGCGCCAAAATGGGAGCAGCAGCAATCGAAGTGGCCCGCAGTTGCGACTATGTCGGTGCCGGGACTGTCGAGTTCTTATTGGATGGTGAGAAACGATTTTACTTTCTCGAGATGAATACCCGGCTGCAGGTGGAACACCCCGTAACAGAGTGTATCACAGGTATCGACCTGGTTCATGAACAAATCCGAATCGCTGAAGGCCACCCCCTCAACTTTTCTCAAGATGACTTGGCAATTAGAGGACACGCCATAGAAGTCCGGGTGTATGCGGAAAATGCCGCCGCAGGCTTCTTGCCAGACACAGGTGTTTTGAGTCGATATGTCCCTCCCACAGGGCCAGGAATTCGCGTGGATGATGGCGTTGAAGCAGGTCAAGAGGTTTCCATTTACTATGACCCCATGCTGTCTAAATTGATCGTTCATGGGCCAAACAGAGAAGCCGCTATTGAGCGCTGCATCAAAGCAATCGATGATTACGAAATCACAGGGGTCGCCACAACTTTGCAATTTGGTCGCTTTGCGATCAATCACCCGGCATTTCGAAGCGGCGATTTCGACACACAATTTGTGGACACACATTTCACTCCAGAACAATTGCACAGGGAGATACGCTGCACGGATTCTGAACTCGCCGCCTTAACCGTTGGCCTGATTCAACAGCAACAACCAAAACAATTAAAACCAAGAAATCAAACCAAGCCCTCCAAATGGAAAGAGCGCAGGTTTGACTAGAGTCGGTTTTTAGGAAAATGCACCTTTCCCCAGGCCTCCAATCCTTCTGAAGCCACGAAGGGCCAGCGGGTCGCATTTCCAGCAGGTAAATTCTTTGCTTCAGGATCAATCACATGGATTGGAACGTGCTCTGCTGCTTCAAAGGCGAGATGAGCAGCTGGATACACTTGCAATGAGGTTCCAATAACCAAAACGCAATCCGCTGCTTGAACCAATTTTATGGATGCATCCATGGCCGGCACGTCCTCACCGAACCACACTATATCCGGTCGAACGGGAAACCCTTTTGAACAGCGGTCCGATGCTGTCATTTCCCACTGGCGCATTGCATATTTCTCGGCAATTGGCCCCGTGCTTCGGGCATTGACGAGCTCGCCATGTAAATGGACCACATTAGTAGAACCGGCACGCTCATGCAAATCATCAACGTTTTGGGTGATGATCTGCATATCGGTGAATTGTTCCCAATAGGCCAAGATGAGATGGCCTTTATTCGGATTGCATTGCATCAAGTGCTTCCTCCGTTGGTTGTAAAAATCTCGGACCAAGGAAGGATTTGAATCCCACGCTTCCGGGGTTGCAACCTCTTCAATACGGTGTCCCTCCCAAAGCCCATCTGCGCCACGAAAGGTTGGAATACCGCTTTCAGCACTCATCCCTGCGCCCGTTAAAACCACTAAGTTTTTTGGAGTGTTCATCATTCTGTGCTTGGGGTTGGCAAGTTCTAAAGAATGGCTTTTACAAGCATTGTATCTTTGAGGCACATGGAGGAGCGCCATTTCATTATTTACGATCTGGAAGCTACATGCTGGAGGGGCCGAGCTCCAAAGCAGGTGGAAGTCATCGAAATTGGAGCTGTTAAAGTCAACGAATCTCTCGAAATCATCGATGAGTTTTGCGCCTTTATCAAACCCAAATTGCACCCAAAAATATCTCCTTTCTGTAGCGAATTGACCAGCATCACTCAACGCGATGTAGATGCCGCACCACCATTTGATGAAGCCGTTGAAGATTTCGAAGACTGGATGGCGCCAAACACGGTGCGCACTGTCTTGATGAGTTGGGGAGAATTTGACAAGCGCCAATTGTTAAACGACGGCAAACTGCATGAAGTTGATATGCCATGGTTGCGTTACCATGCCTGTTTGCAGCACCACTACAGCAATTGGAAGGGCAGCAAAAACCAAATCGGTCTGAAGTCGGCCTTGGAGTTGGAGGGGCTCTCTTATTCTGGAACCCAGCACCGTGCCATTGAAGACGCTAGAAATATGGCACGACTGTTTCAAGTCATTGCAAAACCCATGAACCTCTTGCAATCATGAGTGCACGCATGAACCCATCATCCGCTTGGTCTCGCTATCGCTTTTTAACGGCCCATTCCTTCCGAATGGAATGGCGAGAAAAACACGGTTTGGCGGGCCTGTTGCTTTTTGCACTGGCATCGGTATATGCGTGTTATCAAGTTGCGGGTGGGCGGGCTTCATCTGAAACATGGAATGCCTTGGCCTGGGTCGTCCTCATGTTTTCTGCGTTCAACGCTGTGGCCAAACCGTGGCCAGAAGACTCGGAATCCATGCGTAAATACCTCAAAACAGCACTACGACCTGGGGAGTGGATCCTGGCTCGAATGACATTTTACTCAGCTGTTTTGAGTGCATTATCGTTACTGATTTTTCTTTCGTTCACTATTTTTTTAGGCTCAGAACATTTCAATCCCCGCCAAGGATTGGCCTTTCTCATGGGCTTGGAGTTTACTGCGCTCGCGTTTGCCTCGCTTCTGAGTGTCTTGAGTGCCATTGCCTCAAGGGCAGGAGCCGGATTTGGATTGACAGCCGTTTTGGGGTTGCCTCTAATCATTCCAATTATTTTAATTTCAACGCGTTATGGAACGGATATTCTGAAGGGCATCCTATGGATTGACACCGCACATCATTTGCTTTTCTTGGCAGCATTAACTGGTGGCATTGGTGCACTTGGCTTCATTCTCTTCCCTTACCTTTGGCGTGATTGATTCGCGATGAAAAACACTATTTGGAAAGCACTCGGGATATTGCTCCTGGCTTATGTTTTTGCCATCACCTTTCTGGTGCCCCTCGGCCCGGGTTTGTTAGAGTTTCAGAATGTCGATCGCGTCGTCTCGTCTTCGCCTGAAAACCGTTCTGTACCCGAATACCAGCTCATCGGATATGGGACCCACTGGGATGAAGAACCGAATGCACTTCAGGTGTTTGTTAAATCAAAAAGCCAACTGGCCGCTCTGGAAGTTATTCGAGTGGACGACGCCACCCATGCAACTGTCGGATTGACATTGCCTTACTCCTTGCCGTCAAAGTCTTGGAACGTGTTGATCAATCACCCCGTGGACGGCACTTTGCTGCTTGAAAACGGACTTTTTCTTTCGGACCGCTTCATTGATGCCCAAGCAACGTGGCCCGCACCTTCCTTTGTCGAGCACCCTGGAGATTTGGGGTTTCACTTCCCCTATCAGCCTCGAATCATCGAGACGATTCGGAATTTGATGCTGCACGTCCCTTTGTGGTTCACCATGTTCTTACTGATGGGAATCGGATTCGTTTCTTCGATTAAGCTGCTCTCCAATCCTCGCAATCAATTAGATGACCAACGTGCCGAAGCTAGCGTTCAAGTAGGTCTTTGGTTTGGAGTCCTTGGACTTCTCACGGGAAGTTTGTGGGCGCGATTTACGTGGGGTGCTTGGTGGGTTGATGACCCACAGCTCAACGGTGCTTTGGTCACAGTATTGGTGTATTCAGGCTATATGGTACTACGTCAAGCGGTTGAGGACGAAAGACTTCGAAGTCGTTTATCCGCTGTTTATAATCTGTTCGCCTTTGTGATACTTGTGATCTTACTCATGGTTCTCCCTCGGTTCTCAGAAAGCCTTCATCCCGGAAAGGGCGGAAATCCGGGATTCAATACTTACGACTTAAACAGTGCGTTACGCGCAGTGTTTTACCCTGCAATTGTTGGGTGGATGCTTCTTGGAATCTGGATGTACCTCGTAACATTGCGCATGAAGCGCATCAACCGCCAAATCGAATTGTTGCCATGATGTATACTCTTTTGCAAACAAACCCACTAGAAGGTTGGTTCATTGGGTCAGGGAAGGCTTACGTTGTCGTCGGAGTGGCCTGTCTCATTCTGATTGGAATGGCCTGGTGGTTGTTTCGCGCGGAAAACCGACTCAGTAGAATGGAGAAGTTGTTGAATTCAAAAAAGAATGTCCCGTCTGACTAAAGGACTATTGTCATGAAGAAATCGCACATTGTCAGCTTAATCTTAGTCGCCGCGTTGGTAGGCACTTTCATTGCGACATTCACATCTACAAGTCGCTCTGTAGGGTTTATTGAAGCTGAGAGCATGGTGGGTGAAGAATGTAAGATTTCGGGCTCTTTGGTGCGCGAAGAGCCGGTCATATACGATCCAGAAACAGACCCTACCTTGACCGTTTTCCTCATGGAGGACAAAACGGGTGCACGACGACCGGTAAGACTTCTGAAAGCCAAGCCCACAGGCCTCGAGAACAGCGAGTCCATTGATCTTTACGGCACGATGAAAGACGGTGAATTTCATGCCACTGAAATGCTCATGAAGTGCCCATCGAAGTACAATGAGAACAACCACGTTCTTCTTTCAGAAAACGAGGCCCCCCTATCCTAATGGAAACACTATTCAGTGGTGAGTGGATTGAAGCGGCATGGATCGGCCGCTTTCTGATTGCCCTAGCATTTGGTTCATCCCTTGTCTCTGTCATTTCCCTCATCCGCGGACATTATACGTGGGG
>JAPKAW010000106.1 GCA_028825055.1 Flavobacteriales bacterium
GGTTCACTTTCGCCATGTGGGGTAAAGATAGAGCAGTCAGGATGGGCTACCTTCGCTTTCATGCGTTTCACATTCTGGAAATGGGAAGGAGCGGGCAATGAATTCATGCTTTGCGATGCTCGCGATTGGTCGGAAAGGCCAACTGCGGAGCAGATTGAACGTTGGTGCAGTCGAGAGGAGGGTGTTGGGACGGATGGTGTCATTTTTTTTAAACCACTGACGCCTCAGAATGCGAGTGGGCAGCATGAAGGTTGGGATATGGATTTTCTCAACCCCGATGGTTCACGTTCGTTCTGTGGCAATGGAAGCCGTGCGCTGTTTGCATTTTTGCGTGACGCAGGAAGCATAGGAAACGCAGGATGGTTTAGGGCTTGTGACGGAGATCATGCTGTCTGCTGGGATGAATCCAATGAATTGCCTTCCGTTGAAATACTTCCTGTGCAACCGCCAAGAAAGGTGGAGGCATTGCATCCACAGGGCAATGAGGCTTGGGTGGCAGACACCGGTTCTCCGCATCATCTAGAATGGATCGATGCGACCACACCCCTGGATTCATTCCCGGTTGTTGAGGCGGGCCGATCGATCCGACTTCATAAGAAGTATGCGCCCGAAGGGATCAATGTAAATTTTATTGAAAAGCGATCTGAAGATGGTCCCAACGAGCTGCACATGCGGACTTATGAACGAGGAGTGGAGTTTGAAACACGCGGTTGTGGAACAGGAGCTGTGGCTGCTGCACTTGCAGACCATGCCCGTGCCGGTGGAGAACACTACCGCACCGTGGTTATGACAGGAGGCGCCTTGCATGTGCGGTTTGTCCCACCATCGGATAAATCTACAGCGTATGAGTCGGTTTGGCTTACCGGTCCGGCCAAGCTTGATTTCAAGGGAGTCTGGGAGGCCAGTGGTGCTTGGAAGCGCCTCGTCCTTTTGTTGATTTGGTTTGGGTTTTCAACTTCTTTTTGGGCTCAAAACGCAACGTCATCTTTTCCTTGGTCGGATCAAGTGCAGGTTTCTGTACTTACGGGTTCTCCAGGGCAGGATGTGCATTCTGCTTGGGGCCATACGGCCATCCGGGTTTACGATCCAGGCCATGTTCCTCCTGTCGATGTCGCGTATAACTATGGGACATTCCAATTCAGTGAGGGATTCTACATGCGCTTTTTAAAAGGACAATTGGACTACCGATTATCCCTCTCGCAGTTTGCTTCGTTTCAACAGGGGTACTTTCGAACGGGGCGCGCCATGTGGGAACAGCCACTCGATCTATCTCTGAGCGATTCGAGGGCAGTCATTGCCTTTTTGGAATGGAATCATTTACCTGAAAACAGGGTGTATGCTTACCAGTTTTTTTCTGACAATTGTTCCTCTCGGGTTCTTTCAGTTTTGGTTCAGGTTTTCGGCGATCGATTGGATGCAGGTTGTGAAAATGACGAAGCTTTAGGGCAGACATATCGCGAGGCGATTCGTCCCTATATCCAAGGTGATCCATGGCTTGAGTGGGGTATTGATTTTACTTTAGGCCCACGGGCAGATCACATCATGCCACCATGTGGTTCTAGTTTTTTACCGGATGGCCTGATGGCGCAATTGCCGCTATGTCGCTTGGACGGAAACGTTATTGCTGGTGCGCCGCAGGAACTCGTTCCGGCGCAAAAACCCTGGTTTCGTGCGGTCAGTACACCACTTTTGGGACTCCCGATATTTTGGATGTTTATGGTGGGAGTTTGGTCGCTTTTTTGGTCTTTGCGTCGCGCCATGCAATTCAAAAGACACGTAAAAACCCCTCGTTGGGAACGGTTGATAGGCACGGCGGTTCAGCCTTTGGCTGCTGTTTTGGGGGTATTGCTCCTTTTGATGTGGGTTGCTACAGATCATCGGGATACGTGGGCGAACGGAAACCTGGTATGGGCCTCGCCATTGCTGTTTATTTTATGGTTGTCTCGCCACAGAACGTCAGGCTTCTATCTGTGGATTCATCGGCTCTTGGTTGTTGGAGTTCCCTTGTTCCTCATCTTGACCATTTTTGCGACTCAATTCGTATCTTTAATAAGCGCATGTGCGGCTTGGGCGGTGTGGTTGAGTTTGGACCCTTGGTTGGAATGGTCTAGGATTTTCAAACAAGTGGCTACCCCCAAATCACGGTCAACGAGTCAATGATGAATTGGAATTTTAAAGGTCAAGAAGGAGTACGAAGCGGTTTGCTTTGCACAGCCATGGTGGCTTTTGCTTTGACCATGGGGTGCAATCGCGCACCAATAGAGTGGCAGGTGGATTTGGCCCTTCCATTGATTGATGATGTGATTGAATGGAATGACGTGTTTTCAGACACTTCAGTTTTCTCGACGGATGGCACGACTGCTTCCTTGGTGTATTATGGCGCGTTGTCCAGTTGGGATATTGAATCTTTGACTCAACTCCCTGATACATTAATAACTAAAGATCTCTCGCCGGATTTTATTGGAGGGCCCTTTCAAGTGCCGCCTGGGGCTATTTTGTTGGATACGGAGGAGGATATCGTCTTTCAAGGTATTGATCAGTCTTTTCGTTTTATACGCCTGGAATCAGGAACCATTTCGTATTCGGTCGAAAGCTCAACCAACGGGTATGTGGAAATACAGTATGAACTTCCGAGCGTGACCATCGGCGGTGAACTATTGAACTTGAATGTTTTGCTTTCACCTTCGGTAGCAGGGGTGATTCAATCTGAGACGGGAACGATTGATTTGACGGGAGCTGAAATCGATTTAACAGGTGTTAGTGGAACTGAAATCAACCGTATTGCGACCCGCTTGACCATTGGTACACCGGCTTATATCCCGGATACTGCTCAGGTTTATGGTGATGATAGCATACGTGTGAGCATGCATTTTCAGGACATGCTGGTGCGCCAAGTGACGGGTTATTTCGGAAAAGAAGTTGTGGATTTTAACGTGGATCAAACGGTGTTTGACCCTGAGGTTTTTTTGGGTGGATTCATTGACGTAGAGCCAACACGCGCTCGCATTAAATTTCAAAATACCATCGGTGCCGACTTGCGTCTTACTTTGGATGCGTTGTCCTTAGACGGTATCATTCTTGAGCACCCGGAGTTGGGAGTACCCCAGTTGATCTCGCGTGCAGATTGGCAAGGGGATGAGGTGATTCCAGCTGTTTGGGAGTTGGATTTGCTCGAGACGAGCCCTTCCTTTTTTGAGCTAATGGGCTATTTACCCCAGTTTGTGTCGTCGTTAGGGTCAGCTGCATTGAATCCGCTTGGCGATGTATCAGGAGGCAATGATTTCTTTGATGTTCAGGTGCCACCGGAGCTGATATTGGATTTGGAGTGGCCTTTAAACACACAAATCGAAAACCTAAGATTGCGTCAAGTCCGTGATATGGAGCCCATTTCGCTGCCGGATTTCAATGGCGACCTTGTTTTAGAAGTAACCAATGGATTTCCTGTTCATTGGGGTTTGCAGTGGATTTTGACATTCGACAACACATCTCTCGAGCCGCTAGTTTTTTCTGGAGAATCGCTGGCATTCCAAGTGGGAACAACCTTGGAGGAACCGATCGAATACCGCATTCCAATTTCATCAGAGATGCTCCTTTCGGGAGGTCAATTGGAAATTACGGGGTCTATGCAGACTGATGGAGCTGTGGTTTTTTCTGGTAATGAACGCATGCGCATACAAGTTCGAATAGAGGGGACACACCAAGTTGTGATCAAATGAAGCACCTCATAATCCACTCCATTTGTTCTGTTTTGAGTGTGGCATTCTTGTTCGTTTCCGGAGTGTTGATTGCCCAAGATGAGTCTGTTTTTTCAGGAGATTCTTTGGTCGACGAACCTTTCTTAGACCAATGGACGGCAACAGTTTGGGGTCAGCATCGGTCCAATACGTTAGACAATAAATGGACAAACATTTTATTTCGCGGTGGATTGATTGAACGTGATTTAGTTGAATCAGCGTTGGGCAATCAAAAGGCTGAAATGGGAGCATTTGGTCTTTCTGCAGGGAGCATTTTGAAATGGAGTTCAAATCGTTTTTGGAAGGATACGGATGTTCGAATTTGTGGCTCCATTCAAGGGAGGTCACTTGTCGATGCGCGCTGGACACCGGAATTATTTGAATTGGTCTTTACGGGCAATCAAAATCACTTAGGACGAAGGGATGTGTTGGATGGCTCTCAGCTGCGCACCACCCTGTGGGGTACGGCAACGGTTGGTTTAGAAGGTCAAAATAGCAACCGCATAGAATTGGGGTTGGCTTATCGAAAGAGTAAAATAGAAGGTCAGATTCACACGGGTTATTTCCGTGTAAATGCGGGAGTAGATTCCTTATACGCTGTCCTGCAAGCTGAGGGGTCCATTGATACCCGAGCTGGCTGGGGGTTGGCATTGAATGGTGAATGGCATTTCACTCGAGAGGAAGCTCCTTTTGCTCTGCATGTTCATGTTCAAAATTGGGGCTGGGTTGTAGTGCCAGGTGGTGGCGCCAGGTACGCGGTGGACACCTTGTTTGAGACTACTGGCTTGGCGCTGGATGGGCCTGGTTGGAGCCTTGAGTCGTTGCAGTCTGCGGGTTTTGTCCAAGACTATTTAGATATTGATACAGCAGGTGTGACCCTGCAGCGTTTGCCTGGTCGTTGCGATGTTGCCATTGAATATCCACTGGGCCCCCGTTCAGGGTGGGATGTGACCCTGCAAATGGGTGAATGGATGCCGCTTCCTCGCGTTATGATGGGCTACCGTCGTGCATTTGGAAAGCAATGGCAAGCGGGAATTCAAGGGGTTGTAGGGGGATGGGGCAGGTTTCGCCCAGCAGCCTGGGTGCGATGGAGGGTGCCCAATGAGCGTGCATTGACGCTGTTTGTGGAGGACCCATGGGGCTGGGGCAGTTCTTCTGCTTTCGGTCGGGGCTTGACCTTGCGATTCGAGGGCTTGTGATTCACCTGATGAGGATGTTGTCGATTGCGCTGTTCTAACGAACTTCGCGGCATGAATCCATCGACGGAAAACAAGGCGCCTTGGACGGCGCAATCGCATGAAATTCACGGTTGGAATGCAGGGAATCGCCTCCAAATCATAGCGGGTCCGTGTGCCATTGAAAGCAAAGCTCTCGCAGTACAAGTCGCTGAGACGGTCGGCGAAATTTGCGATCGTTTGGATTTGCCCTTTATTTTCAAAGGATCTTACCGCAAGGCCAACCGTTCGCGTTTGGATAGCTTCACAGGCATTGGCGATGACGAGGCGTTGTCCATCTTATCGGAGGTAGGCTCTTCCATGGGAGTGCGCACCACCACCGACATCCACGCAGCAGACGAAGCCTCAAAGGCAGCAGCTCACGTCGATGTCCTTCAAATTCCGGCATTCCTCTGTCGTCAGACTGATTTACTTGTAGCCGCGGCCGAAACAGGAAAGGTCGTGAACATCAAAAAGGGACAGTTCCTTTCGCCAGAGTCCATGAAATTCGCGGTTCAGAAAGTACAAGAGTCCGGCAACGGACAGGTTTGGCTCACTGAACGCGGCACCATGATGGGCTACCAAGATTTGGTAGTGGATATGCGCAGTTTCCCTGCGATGCGGAAGTTCGGCCCCGTCATCGCCGACATCACACACAGTCTGCAACAGCCCAATCAAACGGCTGGAGTGACGGGTGGTCGACCAGAATTGATTGCAACCATTGGCAAAGCTTCTATTGCTGCCGGAGCTGATGGCATCTTCATAGAAACGCATCCCGATCCTGCATCAGCCCTTTCGGATGGCGCGAATATGCTCCAACTGGATGCTTTGGAGACGCTGTTGATTCAATTGAAGCGGGTGTATGAAGCAGTGCAAGACTGATATGCAGCGAATCGCAGTTCTCATTGGATGTTGGGTGTGTGCTCTTGCGAGTTCTGCTCAAGATGTGGACTCGATTTTGATGCATGTTTTTGGAGGTCCTCAGGACGATCGAGGCTCACGGATTACCCTGTTGGAGGAAGGAGATCTTTTGCTGACAGGAACAACCAACAGCACGACTGCTTCTGAAAACCATGCGTGGGTCCTTCGCGTAGATTCCGATGCCCAGCCCATTTGGAGCACGACGGTAGAGGACGTGCCGCTATTGCAAGCGGTGGATGCCATTGAACACTCCAATGGATCGCTGACCATCTTAGGCATGCGGTATGCCAATGCTGCTGATGGCTATGATTGGGGATGGTATCATTTATCGGCGGATGGAGCGCTCATCGGCACCACCACCTGGGGTTCGTCGTCATGGGATTTGCCTGTGCGGTGTTGGAATCGAAATGA
>JAPKAW010000107.1 GCA_028825055.1 Flavobacteriales bacterium
CTTACCGGGTAATGCGTCAAACTGAGGGGCTAGGTCAGCAGTCATTTGAAGACCGCTATCATAAGATTTCTTGGGATGTAGATGGCTTTGCTTGGAATCGAAATTCAACAACACTATCCATAGGCTCCGTTTTTGGTGGGAGTTCAAAATTGGGCGTTTTCGAAAGCAGTACATTCTTTAAGCGAGAATCATTTTTAAAGATGAAGGGGATCGGAGATGTGCACCCCTTGACTCGAGTGAAAAATTTCGTGAAAGAAAATGGACGAAGTGAATTCACTAGCGAAGATTATGCCCGATTCATTCGCATGAGTGAGGTGCAGGCCCGCGTTGAGCTGTTGAACCTAGCCAATGCAGGGTATGTTTTCTTTGACCCGGAAACACGTTGGTGTGAGGTGCAGTCCAAAATGCTGTCAAGCATGCGGAGTTTCAGTGGTCGACAGGATTATGATGTCCTGAAATGGGAGTCTATGCCACAGTCTGGTGGCAATGCAGAATTCAGTTTACTGAACGGCTTCATGTCCATTTACGGTGTTGATTACGTTTTTTTGAGTGACTCACAAAACGTGAAGGTCTTTCCCCGAAATGGTGAAGTTGTCTTGTCTGAAAATCGAGACTTTACATTTGATGGAAGGCTTAGAGCTGGAAACCTCGACATGCAGGGCGAAGGTTTTTCTTTTGATTATAATGCGTTCTCCATTCAGCTGGACCAAATTGAGGGCATTAGCATGTTCGTCAATGATGCCAACAACTTGGATGCAAGAGGAAATGCAAGGAAACGACGTATTCGAAGTCAATTGGAACACGTTTCGGGGTCACTAGCTATAGATCACCCCAATAACCGATCAGGAATTTGGTCCGCAAACCACCCCGAATTTCCTGTTTTCACAAGCGTAGACCAGAGCTATGTTTATTTCGATCAACCAACGCTGTTTGGAGGAGCCTATGAGCGTGATCGTTTTTACTATGCCGTGGATCCGTTTGTGTTAAACGGCCTGGATGATTTGACTGCCGAAACGCTTGCCTTCAATGGGACATTTGTCTCAGCGGGAATCTTGGATGATCTCAATGAACCACTTCGTGTGATGAATGATCTGCATTTGGGACTTGAAACCAACACGCCCTCTGAAGGTCAAACTGTCTACAATAGCGGCGCCCGTTTTTCGAATGGTGTCACCTTGGATGGCGGTGGTCTGCAAGGCGCAGGTAGAATCGACTTTTTGACCGCTGAAATACACAGTGATAACCTTGTGTTTCTGCCCGACTCGACAATGGGTGATGCCCAATTGATTCGCAATCGGTATAGCTCGGCCTCCAGTGTGCCTCGAGTCGACAACACCGGCGGTTACATTGTGTTTCGCCCCAAAGAAGAGCAGCTAGAAATGCGATCCAGGAAGGAGCCATTGAAGCTGTTTGGAGAAGAGGTGTTTCTTGAAGGCCTTTCGACCCTTTCAAATTCAGGTTTATCGGGAAGAGGCGAGATTAACTTTTCGGAAGCGTCTTTAAATTCAACCGATTTCGTGTTTAAAGAACGGGACATCTTCTCCGATTCTGCGGCATTTAAAGTCGCAGGACGTCCAGGTGGGATTGCAGCCTTCCAAACAGATGATGTCCGCTGTCAAGTGGACTTTGACGAGCGCATAGGTGACTTCATGCCAAATTCAGGAGAGACCAAAATCGAATTGCCGATTCAGCAGTACATATGCTACATGGATCGTTTTAGGTGGTTTATGGACAAGGACGAGGTTGATTTAATTTCTGATCGCGAAACAGAGGACCTTCCATTTGATTTTAGTGAAGACCGAGCCATTTCTAATTTTGTATCCGTCCATCCAGAGCAAGATTCATTGCATTTCTTAAGTATCCGTGCAACGTACCGGATCCAAGACGATTTATTGCACTGTCAGGAGGTTGCAGAATTGGCTTTGGCTGATGCGCGCATCTATCCAGACAGCCAATTGATTACCATTCGAAAAGGTGCGAAAATTGACCAACTGCGGAACGCACGCTTAGTCGCTAATGATGTAACGCGCCAACATTACATTGATGACGCCAATCTCTACGTCAACGGACGACTGTCGTTCGAAGGGGAGGGGTCTTACCGTTATCGGGAAGCCACAGGGGACACTTCCTATATTTTCATGGAGGACATATTCGTTGATGATTCGTTCCAAACAGTTGCTTCTGGTATGGTTATGGCGCGTGATGGTTTTGCGCTGAGTCCGGCATTTGGTTTTGCAGGGGCTGTTCAAATGAATTCCTCAGAACCTCATCTGTGGTTTGAAGGAGGGGTGAAGTTATTGAAGCCTTGTGATCAGTTTATCTCTACATGGATTCACTTTGAGTCCTTTTTAGACCCTCTTAAAATCGCGATACCGCTGGAAGCAAACGCGGTTGATCAGGACGGAGATCTCTTGTCTTATGGTCTTATGGCTTCTTCCCGAGCCCCGTTTTCAATTCATTCGGGTTTCCTTGACCCCATGGGAGATGAGACGGACCTGAAGCTTATGCCGTTGGAGGGCGCCTTGCGCTTCAACGATGGACATTACTTCATTTCATCACTCGAGAAATTTGAAGACCCTTCAGCGCGAGGGAACTCAATTGACTTGGATGCAATTCGATGCAGCTTAACAGGTAACGGAGACTTGTCGATTCCATTAGACTTCAACTTGGTAAAGCATGCTTTTTATGGGGATTTTTACGAGGATGGGTCAGGGAATCATCACATAAAAGGAACGTTTTTGTTGGACTTCCACTTCAAAGATGATCTATTTGAAAGGATGTCAACTCAAATCCAATCTTGGATTTCTTCGGAGCCTATGGTCTTGGATGAGGCGAATTACGAGCATGCTCTTGTTTCATGGATTGGTGAGGAGAAAAGCGCGAGGCTTTTAAATGAACTTGCTATGACGGGCCAGATAAAAAACGTTCCCAAGAAGTTGCAAAACAGTTTGGTGCTTAGTGGAGTCGATTTGGTTTGGGATGAGGATGAGGAGATGTTTGTTTCAAAGGGTGATTTCGGACTTGTTACAATGGGAGAAAACCTGGTGTTTCAGGAGTTGCCCGGTAAGATTGAATTGATTCGCAGTCGCAGTGGTGACGCCTTTCGGGTTTATTTGCATGGGGATGAACAGAACTGGTACTACTTTGAATACAAGTTGGGGAAACTCAATGTGTCTTCACCTGATCTGACATTACTGACTATGATTGCAGAAATCAAAAGAGACAAAAAGGAGGTTAAAGGAGAGAACGGCACACGTTATTTATATCAGTACTTGCGAAATACCATTCGAAGGGATGACTTGGTGGACAAATACCGTGATTTTGATTGAGCATGAAAAACGAAAATTACCCCATTCTATTTGACCCCATCCGTGTGGGACATTTAACACTTCCGAATCGGGTGATTATGGGGAGTATGCATACCGGTTTAGAAGAATCTAAAGGGGGCATGCATGCGTTGGCTCAATTTTATGCAGAACGTGCTGCTGGAGGTGCCGCGCTTATTGTTACAGGGGGAATAGCGCCCAACAGAGAAGGGATGTTGGGGCCGGGAGGCGCACGAATGCAAAGAAAGAAGCATGCCCATGAGCACCGCTTGATCACAGAGGCTGTGCACGGTGAAGGTGGTCGCATTTGCATGCAGATACTGCATGGTGGACGATACAGCTACCATCCTTTTAATGTCGCTCCTGCTGCAAAAAAGGCACCAATCAATCGATTCAAGCCTCGCAAGCTATCCAACAGGGGCGTTCTAAGAACCATTCGTGCCTTTGTACGCTCAGCTAAACTCGCCCAATTGGCCGGTTATGACGGCGTGGAGGTGATGGGGTCCGAAGGGTATTTGATCAATCAGTTTTTAGTTGAAGCCACAAATAATCGTTCCGATCAGTGGGGAGGACCCTACGAAAACCGTATGCGATTTCCTATTGAGATCGTCCGTCAAATTCGAGAGGCATGTGGCGCTGACTTTGTGATCATGTACCGTTTGAGCATGTTGGACCTGATTCCCAATGGAAGCTCGTGGGAAGAAGTTATTCTATTGGCCAAGGCAATTGAATCGGCTGGAGCCAATGTGATCAACACGGGCATTGGTTGGCATGAGGCACGGGTTCCCACCATCGCTACCTTGGTTCCTAGAGGTCATTTCTCTTTCGTAACCGAAAAGCTAAAGGGATCTGTGGACATCCCTCTCGTGGCGACTAACCGATTCAACAATCCGGAAACGTGCGAGAAGGCCTTGCGCGATGGTGTAGCCGATTTGATATCTATGGCGCGTCCATTCTTAGCCGACCCTGAGATCGTGAAGAAATCAGAGACAAACCGGTCTCATGAAATCAATACGTGCATTGGCTGTAACCAGGCGTGTTTGGACCACATCTTCAAACGAAAAGTTGCTACATGCCTTGTGAATCCCAGAGCTAGCCATGAAGCTACATGGCCCTTGCTAGCGCGTGCTGTGAACCCGAGACGCGTCGCTGTGGTAGGCTCTGGACCTGCTGGACTTAGTGCCGCCATAGAAACTGCTCGATTGGGGCATCGGGTCGAACTTTTTGAAGAATCAGACGCTATTGGAGGGCAATTCAATTTGGCCAAAAGAATCCCAGGAAAGGAAGAGTTTCATGAAACTCTTCGCTATTTCCAGAGCATGCTTGTAAAGCTTCAAGTAAAGGTTCACCTAAACCACCACATAACTGCTGATGACTTGTCGATTCGCTTTGATTCCGTAATCTTAGCGACCGGTATTCGTCCGCGTTCTTGGAGTACTCCTGGCATAGAAGGGCAGGGTGTGCTAGTAGGTTATACCGCTGTCCTCAAAAATGAAATCACAATTGGATCTCGAGTGGCCATCATTGGAGCCGGGGGAATTGGGTTTGATGTTGCTGACTTCTTAACTCACGACGGGGACGCTAGTTTTTCAAATGCTTGGGGCATTGATCAAGGCCTTACTTCAAGAGGTGGGCTATTGCAACCGGGAACGAGGACTTCCAAACGGGAAGTACATCTATTTCAACGATCAAGCGGCAAGGTGGGAGCTCGCCTGGGGAAAACCACTGGATGGATTCATCGCAAGACCTTAAAGGAACGGGGTGTGCAAACCCATTCAGATGTGAAATACCAAAAATGGGCAGACGGTTGGCTGTATTTTACTGAGGGTGATCTCCCTCAGAAAATCCAGATTGACCATGGAGGAACGAAATGAACTGGTTGAGGCGCTAAATGGAAAGGATGTAGAAGTCCACACGATTGGGGGAGCGCTCAATTCAAGAGGGTTGGATGCTCAGCGCGCTATACGGGAAGGTTTAGAAGCCGCGTATCGCTTGGCACCTTGGAAGGTCAATCAGGAGTGCTAACATGCTCTTTGTGCCATGCTTGAAGCATTTCTATTGAATCCTTTGCGTCGTCATTCATGGCTTTGATACTTCCCGCATGACCTTCTGGATAAATGGGGTCGCCAAAACGAACGTGTATGGGATTGGCTTTGACCCAGCTTGAATTGCGTGGAAGGGCCCTTCTGGTCCCGTGTATATGCATAGGTACAATGGGGATCTCAGCCTGTAAGGCGAGGTGAAATGCGCCTTTTTTAAACGGTTTGATATAACCATCTGTTGAGCGTGTTCCCTCAGGAAAGACCAAAACAGAAATTCCCAGGTCCAATGTTTTTCGGAGTTGAAAAACGGCCTGTTGTGCCGCCTCCTTGTTGTTTCGATTGATAAAAACCGTCCCAACGCGCTCATTGAGCAAGCCCAAGATGGGGACTTTGCGAATTGAATCCTTTGCTAAAAAGACGATGGGGTGCGGGATTGCAAACGAAGCCGCGTTGATATCCAATTGACTCACATGATTGGACACGAAAATGGCTCGAGAAGGAAGTTGATCCGGTCTGCTGACTTTGGAATGATAGGTGATGGACATCCGTCTGTTGCCAGTAAACACCATGATGTACTTGCTCCATAAGTTGCTCCCGATTCCTTTAAGGACCCACGGTATGGCTTTCTTTGAAATCAAAGCAATTACCAAAGCGAAAGAGCAACAAAAAATGGACCAGAGAAGCACAACCATGGTCAAAACAAGAGAGTGCAGCCTGCTCATGTCATGCGTTTCTCAATGCCTGGTAAGCCTCCTCTTGCGTTAATTCTTGAATCTTACCTGGCTCAATATTCATGGCGTCTAGATCTAAAGATCCAAAGCCCTTTCGAATCAACCGCAAGGTTGGAAAACCGGCATGGGCTGTCATTTTTCGAACTTGTCGGT
>JAPKAW010000108.1 GCA_028825055.1 Flavobacteriales bacterium
GTCCTATCGTACATCCGCGCATCGCAGACTCACAAAAATGCTTGCGGGTGAGCGGTAAACACAACGACTTGGAAGAGGTGGGAGTCGATACGTACCACCACACCATGTTTGAAATGCTCGGGAATTGGTCATTTGGAGACTATTTCAAAACAGAGGCCATTGATTGGGCGTGGGAGCTATTGACAAGTGTATACAAATTAGACCCTTCTAAGTTGTACGTCACTGTATTCGAAGGCGATGAAAAGGATGGGCTGCAAGCGGACGAGGAAGCCGCACGTCTATGGGCTACTCACGTTCCTGCGGAACACATTATTCTTGCGAATAAAAAAGACAATTTCTGGGAAATGGGTGAAACAGGACCTTGTGGGCCTTGCTCAGAAATCCATGTTGACTTGCGGGATGCCTCTGAAATTAAAAGAATTCCAGGAAGGGATTTGGTCAATGCAGACCATCCTCAAGTTGTTGAAGTTTGGAATTTGGTCTTCATGCAATTCAGCCGCATGGCTGATGGCTCGCTGCAACCATTGCCTTTACAACACATCGACACTGGAATGGGATTCGAGCGCTTGGCCATGGCGCTTCAAAACAAACAATCCAATTATGATACCGATGTGTTTTCGCCTCTATTGAAGCGACTCGAGTTGATCTCGGGTAAAACCTACGGACGCACAGACTCAAAAGCGGACATTGGCTTTCGTGTCATTTCGGATCATATCAGAGCTGTTTCATTCAGCATTGCAGACGGTCAGCTGCCATCAAATACAGGCGCGGGATATGTCATCCGACGGATTTTACGGCGAGCCATTCGCTATGGGTATTCCTTCTTGGATTTATCGGAGCCATTCATGCATCAATTGATCCCGACGCTTGCGAATCAAATGGGCTCTGCCTTCCCAGAACTCATCGCTCAAAAAGCATTGATTCAAAGAGTGATTCTCGAAGAAGAAGAGTCTTTTTTACGTACGCTTTCAAAGGGAATTGACCGATTAGAAGGTCGGCTAGCAGAGTTTAAATCTGGAAAAACCTTGCCTGGTGAAGTGGTTTTTGAGCTGTACGACACTTTTGGGTTTCCATTAGATTTGACGGCACTGATTGCAAGTGAAGCAGGGTACATCCTAGATGAGGCTGGCTTTGAAAAGGCCATGCTTGCCACCAAAGAAAGAAGTCGTGCCGCTGGAAAAATCAACACGGACGATTGGATTGAAGTGCGCGCTGGTGATGCCGGTCCATTCATAGGCTATGATACCATCGAAGCCCCTGTTCGCATCTTGCGCTACCGTCAAGTGACTTCCAAGAACAAAAAATTTCACCAGGTGGTACTTGACCAAACTCCATTCTATCCAGAAGGAGGTGGACAAGTGGGCGATTCGGGGTCTTTGACTTCTGAAGACGGTGCGATCGTTTCTGTTTTTGACACCAAAAAGGAAAACAACCTCATCGTTCACTTTCTAAATGAACTGCCCAAAACATTGGACGGTACTTTTCAAGCGAAAGTCAAATCATCCACTCGACTCGATACGCAGCGAAACCATACAGCAACTCACCTTCTTCATGAGTCCTTACGTGAAGTGCTCGGTACTCATGTAGAACAAAAAGGTTCGTTGGTAAAAGCACAATCCTTGCGATTTGATTTTTCCCATTTTTCTAAGGTCACCGCTGATGAGTTGCAGCAAATCGAATCGTTAGTCAACGAGCGTATTCAAATCAATTACGCATTGGAAGAACACCGTGACCTTCCATTGGAAGAAGCTAAAAAACGTGGTGCTATGATGCTATTTGGTGAAAAATATGGCGAGCGCGTGCGTATGATCGGATTTGGAAAATCCAAGGAGTTGTGTGGGGGCACACATTCGCCAGCAACAGGTGCCCTGGGACTCTTCCGAATCACCCAAGAGACCGCTGTAGCGTCCGGAATTCGACGAATCGAAGCGAGCACTGGAATGGCGGCAGTTCTCTTAGCCCGTCAGGAACAACACGCCTTGAAATCTGTGAAAGATGCCTTGAAATCACCGCCCGATTTAAACAAAGCCGTTGAAGAGTTGCTCAACAAGCAAATCGAATTGCAGAAAGAATTGGACGTTTTTCGACAAGAGGCCGCTCAACAATTGAAGGGGCAAATCATTCAGGAATTAAAGACCATTGATGGCGTCAATGTATTTATCGGTGAAGTTCCTCTCGAAACGGATGCCATTAAAGACATTGCATTCCAATTGAAGCACGAACACGCCCCGTTCTTTGGCGTGTTTGGATCGCGTGTTGGTGGGAAGCCGACTTTGTCGGTAGCACTCAGTGATGACTTGGTTTCAGATCGCAAGCTCAATGCCAGCGCCATCGTTCGCGATTTGGCGAAATCCATCCAAGGTGGTGGTGGAGGCCAACCTTTTTTCGCAACAGCTGGAGGAAAAAACCCAGAAGGATTGGAAGCTGCGCTTGAGGCTGCCCGTCAACTGGCTCTTTAATTGAAAACTGAGATCAATAAAAAAAGCGCCCTGAGGCGCTTTTTTTATTTGAACGGTTATTCGTCCGTGTCATAAGGCCGCAGAAAGCCCTATCGAAGACTTGGCTTTTTTCACGGTAGACTCACCGTATACCGGCCCCTCATATTCTTCTTGATAAGCCAGGCTCAAATTCAGCATGTAAAACACATTGAAGAATACTACCAAAAAATAATCAAGACTCGTTCGCTTACCAAATGACTGAGCCAATTCAATCATCGTGCGCAACGTAAAATAAATATTGTATCCAGGAATTAGGAACAACAAAGCATGGGTCGAGGGACGTCCGATGATTCGCATGGCAGTGACAACATTGTATCCAGGAATAAACGCGGCCCAACCGGGTTGATCACATTTTAGGAATAGCCGCCAATTCGCACCTAACGAAATGAATGAGAAAAACATCCCCATGAGCAGGATGGCACCACTCACTTCAAATCCGAAAATAGAGATTGCATTCATGGTAGACTTTGTTGCGTTCACATTACTGACGAAGGCTCCTGACAAAGGTTGCCTCCTCCGGCTTCTTCTTGAATTCAGAATCAATAACTTATAACACAAAAAACGTGGATGAACTCTGGTTTTTAGTCTGATAAACCCCCAAAACGCTTGACCAAACTATCGGAAATTCTCTCTCCTTTTGGAGTCAAAATAACCAGGCGTTCCACCACATTTCTCAATTCTCGGATGTTTCCTGTCCAATTGGCTTGCTCTAAATGCTTCATCGCACCGGTTGTAACCTCCATCTGCACCTTGCCGTGTTGCTCGCAAATTCCTTGCAAAAAATGATGCACAAGCAATGGGATGTCCGAACGGCGTTCATTCAATGCGGGCACATGCATCAGAATGACTGCTAACCGATGGAACAGATCTTCACGAAAATAGCCGGTTTTTATTTCTGACCGCAGGTCCTTGTTTGTTGCTGCTATTACGCGCACATCTACGGAGATTTCCTTCTCACCACCCACTCGAATGATCTTGTTCTCCTGCAAAGCACGTAAAACTTTGGCCTGCGCCGGAGCGCTCATATCTCCAATTTCGTCCAGAAATATCGTCCCTCCTTCTGCCTGCTCAAACTTGCCTTTTCGCTGTTTAATCGCGCTGGTAAACGAGCCTTTTTCATGACCAAACAATTCACTTTCAATTAACTCCGAAGGAATGGCAGCGCAATTGACCTCGACAAAGGGTTGATCATGCCGAGTGCTCAATTCGTGGAGCTGCCTAGCGACAAGTTCTTTCCCTGTGCCATTCCCTCCCGTAATCAATACACGAGCATCCGTTGGAGCCACTGTGCAGATCATTTCCACGATTTCACGGATCCCCTCAGATTTTCCTACAATCGCCGTTGATCGTTCCGTTTGAATTTTTCGGTTCAATCGCTCTGTTTCTTTCACCAACTCACCTTGTTCCATCGCATGCCGTACCGTCAATAAAATCCGGTTCAAATCCAATGGCTTTTGAATGAAATCGTAGGCCCCTTTTTTCAAAGACTCAACGGCCGTTTGAACAGTAGCGTGTCCGCTGATCATGACCACAGAAGTTTTAATCAGCTTTTCAGACAATGCCTCCAGCACCTCCATGCCATCCATTTCAGGCATTTTGATATCGCAAAAAATCACATCATATGAAAATTTTGACGCCAGTCGGACACCTTCACTACCGTTTTCAGCTTCCTGAACTTGGTAGCCCTCGTATTCCAAGATTTCACGCAGGCTCGCTCGGATGGGAGCCTCGTCATCAATGATTAGAATTTTTGCCATGTGTCAAATTGCCTTCGTTGTTCTATGAGTTCGAACACGACCTACGTTGCAAAGATGCTGCCAAAAATAAGCAACTCCATTTCGGGTGCTAAAGATCTAAAGCATCACGCAACACACCCTCTCTGAGCGCATACGCTGAACGCATGACTGTTGTGTTTTCAGGCATCCAGCTTAAAACATGCTGTATCAACAAACTAGCCAATGGCAACATGCGTGCTCTGAGTGGCGCCATGCCAGGCATGAGCAACCGATTTTGTAAATCGGAAGCAATCAACAGACCGTGCAACTCATCCAGTGTCTTGCGGTCAATCTCCTGCACGTGTGGGTGACCTAGTTCTGAGCAAACAGAAACAGAGTGTAACGGATCCGCTCCTCCATTGACCATGTCTAAAAATGTATCGAAGGATCCACTTGAACCGACCAACACAACCGGTTTGAATTTCTCCAAAGCCACTTTCAATGGGGCCAATGTGTACTCAAGAAATGGTTGAAAACGATCGGCTCCAGGTTGTCCCAAAGGGTCTTCGGGGTTGCCGAAGTCATCCAATCGCGCTACACCTGCATCAAAGCTTTTCTTCCACAAAACTTCCGACCTGCCTGTGCCATTCTTGTTTTCGGCCACTATAAATTCGAGACTCCCCCCTCCAATGTCCATGACCAAATGACGCTCTGGCAAAAGACCTGTTGTCAAGGAGACTCCTTTGTGAATCCAATGCGCCTCTTCATCGCCCGATAGAACTTCAATCTTCCACCCCGTCATTTCTTCTGCCTTGGAGCAAAATTCTTTCCCATTCGAAGCATCACGAAGGACACTTGTCGCAACCACACGTATTTCGTCTACCGAATAATTTACCGCTGCTTGACCCATGATTCGCAACGTATCGATTCCCTTGGCAAATCGATCGGGCAAGATCGCCGCTTGTTTGAACCCTCCTTGTCCAAGGAAGACTGCATGACGCATTAAAAACTGCTCTTCCCAAATCCCTTCAGAAGCGTCCACAATACGCATGGAAAACGTATTGGACCCACAATCCACTACCGCTATTCTACGGCTGGATTCAAAGGAGTTCGGATTCAATTCCATGGTTCTATCATGGCAATGAATTCACCAATAATGAAGGGTTAATTCGCATGACGAAACCATTTGACAAGCTCAATCCATGAAGGTCTCTTACCGTGCATCAAAATGCCTACACGGTAAATACGACCTGCCATCTTCAACAGCAACCAAGCCGTAATGGCCACTCCCAACCAGGAAATAACAACTTCCCACCAGGCCACGCCAAGCGGTATGCGGATGAGCATAACAACAGGAGCTGTAAACGGCACAAATGAGGCAATGACAGCCAACGGCCCTTCTGGATTTTCGATGGCTATAATCGCCAAGAAATACGAAGCCATGAGGGGCGCCATCGCTGGAATCAAAAAGTACTGTGCATCCGACTCTTGTTCAACCGCAGCTCCAATAGCAGCAAAGCTTGCAGCGTACAAGGCGAACCCCGCCACGTAAAATATCGCTGTTGAAGCAATCATCAGGGGCCAGTTTACATCCAATAAAAAACTCAACTCCGGCTGGCCTGCAATCCACGATTCAAGATCCAATCCAACGAGGGCATCGGAAGATGATTTTAAGACATCAGCATGTTCCAGCCACATTCCGCCCACCAGCGTTATGATCCAAACCAAGACCGATAAAACAACGAATTGGGTAAGACCCACAAGACCGATTCCAATGACCTTTCCCGTCATCAAAACAGAGGGCTTAACCACGCTGATAACGACCTCGACAATCCGATTTATTTTTTCTTCGATCACACCCCGCATGACATGCATTCCGTAAATGAGGATTTGCATGAAGAGAAACAGACTAAAAACGAAACCAACTAAACTTCTTCCAGCAGCATGTCCGTCGCGCGTGACAATGTCTTGCCCGACGAGTGACACCTGTGTTTTCAATCGTTGGTAGGCGGAGAAATCCAAGTC
>JAPKAW010000109.1 GCA_028825055.1 Flavobacteriales bacterium
TTGGATTAAAAGGCGCTGCAATGCGTTCGCCAACCTCGTTCCGTTCCCCATCGGGTAATTTCGGCGGCATCCTTTTCGTTTCTGAACAACCCGAAAACAGCGGATCCCGTCCCGGTCATCTGCACGTATGATGCTCCAGCGTGCTGGAGTTGAACGATGGCTTGATCCACGACATCATGTTTTTCCCGAATGATCCCTTCGAAGTCGTTTCGAACGAGGTCACCCCAGTCTTCTACACGATAGCAGGTCAACTTCTTCAAGTCGAAGGGTGCGGGTGAAGGCTTGATCGCAGCGAATGCTTCTCGGGTGGAAACGTGCACCCCCGGATGAAGAATGACAATGTTCCAGCCTTTGAGGTGGGTCAAAATGGAAGGGTTGGGATCGATGCGTTCGCCTCGACCGTAGGTCATGGCGGCTTCGTCTTGCATGAAGAATGGGCAGTCTGACCCCAAAGCCGCCGCCCATTGGCTCCATTGTTCTGGTTCTGCTTTTACCGAGCAAACGTCTTTCAAAAGGCGCAGCATGTTAGCTCCATTGGAACTCCCACCTCCAAGTCCCGCGCCCAAAGGAATGTTTTTGATGACGCATGCTTTCACTCCAGGCAGCTCCTCAGTTTTAGCTAAAAGGTTGTAAGCCTTGACGATGAGGTTGTCCTCGGGAACTCCTGGAATCGGCAATCCTGAGGTGGTGAGCTGTATGCCCGGTTCTTCCTGCAATTGAATTTCTAATGCGTCCTTCCAAGGGATGGGAATGAACATACTTTCCAAGTCATGAAAGCCGTCGTTCCTGCGACCCGTCACAAATAGACCGATGTTGATTTTTGCAGGGGTGAACGCGATCATGGCAGCAATTCCTGTTTAATTCTTTAGTCGAGATAGCCGAGTCGACGGAGTTTAACTTCATCATCGCGCCAGTCTTTATCAACTCGCACATACAGATCGAGAAAGACTTTCTGTCCAATAAATTGCTCAATGTCCTTGCGAGCATCGGTGCCAACGCGTTTGATCATGCTGCCTCCGCTACCGATAACAATCTGCTTTTGGCTGTCACGTGCGACGCGGATCTCAGCCCGGATTTTCACGATGGTTGGCTCAACATCATAGGATTCAACCACAACTTCACATGAATAAGGAATCTCCTGTTTGAAGTGCGTCAAAATCTTCTCGCGAATGATTTCGGAGATGAAAAAACGCATCGGCTTATTCGTCAATTCGTCCTTTGGGAAATAAGGCGGGCTAACGGGCAGCTTTTCGACAATGCGTTCCAATAAGGAATCAACATTGAATCCATGCAGGGCACTGATGGGTGCCACAGTGGCACGCGGCAAGCGCGCTTGCCAGAACGCAATACGCTCCATAGCTTTTTCCTGATCCGTGAGGTCAACTTTATTGATGAGGACAAAAACAGGGATGTCCATCGCCGCGATCTTGGTGAACGTATCGGGATGAGCCAAATCGTCCTCATAGATATCGGTCACCAAAAGGATGAGGTCGGCATCTTGCAGGGCTGTTTTGACAAACTTCATCATGCCCTCCTGCATTTTGTAGGAAGGGTCTAAAACACCTGGGGTGTCGCTGTAAACAATCTGCCAATCGGGCTCGTTTACGAGTCCCATAATCCGGTGACGGGTTGTTTGCGCTTTGCGGTTGATGATGCTAATGCGCTCACCTACAAGCTGGTTCATCAGAGTACTCTTGCCAACGTTGGGCGAGCCAATGATGTTCACAAATCCGGCGCGGTGTCCTTCTGGGACTCCTTCCGGTAGGGGTTGTTTTTCGTTCGATTCCACGGTTTGCATGCTGCTGTCGGTAGTGCGAAGGTACGCTTGGCAGCAGTGAAGAGCATAGGGTCAAATTCAATTCCTCTTTAGAGCATCTTTTTCTTTGTTGGATGGAAAGGATACACGTATCTTTGACGTCCCAAACAAACAGATTTTATCTGAGTTTGTGGTAAATCGCGGGGTGGAGCAGTTGGTAGCTCGTCGGGCTCATAACCCGAAGGTCGTCAGTTCGAGTCTGGCCCCCGCAACTCAGAAGAGCAATCAGGAATGGTTGCTCTTTTTTGGTAATTATAAAGTCGGAAGCACCAAGAAGCGAATAATTGATTCTCTAGGATATTTGCTTGATGCATGTTTTTTTTAGAACCAATGAGCGATGCATAGACCCGAGACCTGGAACCAAAATGCAATCTGAATTAGCGCTCAATCGATTCAAAGGTGAAGGTTCCCGTTTGACCATCATCATCATAAAAATCGATGATGTGGATTAGAAACTCTCTCTCCTCCGCCGTTTTAATACAGTACATTACGTCTTGGTTCACATCGTAACTCCCTACCGATAAATCGTAACTTTTCCAGTCGTACCCAATTTCGTTCCAGTCGGAATTAAAGGCGAGGCTTGACCAATCGGACACGAGCAAGACATCCCAATCTGAAAATGGAGCCTGATAGACTTCGACAGTAGGTGATGGCGTTAAAATACCGGATACTAAATACTGGATGTTTCCGTCCAATACCTCAGTGTATTGGGTTAGCCAGAGTTCCCAGCTTCCCGGCGCGGGTTCAATTTCTTTTTTGCTTTGTTCTAAAGCGCTAAAATGGCTGCGTATGCCTTCCGGATCGAGGAGCACATTGATCGTGGATGAAGTCGAAAGGTCCAAGGCTCCTATTTGGACATTAAATTCTTCAAGCCAATGGGTTAAATTATCGAAAGTCAAGCGTGCGTACCCAATAGGCTCTCCGGCTATATTTCGTCCTAAGTCCATTATGTACAGGGTGTTTGATTCTATGAAAAATGGATTGTCGACCTGATCGACCCCTGTTGAAGAAGATATTTGCCAGTCGATGTCTTCCACGTCGGATTCCGTCAGGGGAGTATTAAAATCATCTTGAATGCTGGGTGAAATGCGCATGTAACGACTCGAGTTGAGCGACAAAATGACGGAATCATTTTTTATCTGCAATGCAAAGCACCAATCTGTTTTGAGGTTGGATGCAATCACTTCGTTCTGTGCGATACTGTAGTAGACCTGAATCCCGTAATCACTCCCTATACCAGGGCTGTGTATTTCTAAGTCTCCAGGCGGAACTGGATGAATGGGCATTTCTTTATCCATGCATCCGAAAAGGGATGCAGAAAAGAAGAGAATGCAGACACGCTTGAGAAACTGCATAAGCTTTTATATGTTGATGGAGCATGAAAGCACAAAACTTCTGCCCCAGGCAATCCAGCTCATGCTCCCACTGTGAACGCCTGAAATAGCCCCTGAATCAATCGCAGTAACATCCAGAATGTTCCGTGCGCCAAACTGGGCTGCGTAGTTCTTGTTCTTGCTCATCCAAGAGAACGAGGCGTCCAGAATAGAGTATGGAGCTGAGCTAAGCGGTATGATATTGTTGTCGCCATCATTGACAAATCTTGTTCGCGCTCCGTTAAATTTGTAAATAGCGCCTATGCTCAGCTGCTTCGAAATGTCTTTCGACACAGAGGAGGATATCTCTGTGGTGTACGTAAAGGGATTATTCACATTATCGGGAACAATGCTATTCTTTCTTCCTACCACGCTAAGCCCCAATTCGATATCTGCAATTGAGTGTTTTTTTGACCAGTTAAGCTCTGCACCATTGGAGGTGAAGTCATAAAAATTTACATATTGATACGTTCCGTCAAGCTGGTCAACCAGGCCGATTTGGTTTTTGATATCATTATAAAAAACTCGAATAGAACTCTCGAAATTGCGTGAAAACGAAACGGACCCTTGTACATAATTTGAAGTTTCTGCGATGAGGTCAGGGTTTCCAAAGAGCTGGTGATTTAGGTCCACAAATTGGAAATGAAGCTCTTTGAGTGAGGGAGATCGAAAGCCTTTGGCATAGGAAAACCTCCACCGGTAATCGTCCTTTTTCAAAAGATAGTTGTAGCTGGGTAAGAAGGGAGTCTTGAAGCTAGAATTATAGGCCTTCCTGATTCCCAGTTGGTGGGTATGGTTTCCGGATGTATATCCAAAAATCGAAAAGAGAGCTGCATCCGTGAGCGATTTTTCTCTTTCGGTAATTCGCTCACCACTAAAGGTCTCATGTGCCACATCCCACCCCAGTCGAACGCTTATCCCTTCGTGTATTTTTATATTTCTCGTGCCACGAGTCATGTAATTTCTGACTCGTGTTGTATCCTGCATTTCAGGACCCAACATTTCATCTTGAAGGTTGGTTAAGTCGGTTTTGAATGATGATTTTAGTCTTTTAAAGTCTTGGTATGAAGCGAGTATTTCCCACTTGGTGGATTCATCATCGAACGACTTGAACTTCACAGAATGAATCAAACGGTTTGTTTGGTATTTATCGTCAAAGGCCGACTCTCCATAGGGGGCCCTGGGATACCCCTTGTTTTCAATCAGCTCAGATAAGTATTCAACGCGAGGGGATATAATCCAGTTGTCAAAGACAAATTGTCCGGATGCTGAAGCTTGTCTTTGAACCTTTGGATTCCAAGTTGATACGCGCCCGCTGTCCGCTGCATACGTATTGATCCAGTCCCAATTTGAGTCGTCAATAGACCACCCATCAAAGTAATTTTGGCTAAGCTGAGCTTTTCCGCTAAAAATCCCCTTTCCTCCAGATATGCTAGCCGTTTGCGCATACGAACCGACAGATTCATAGCGAACCTTACCCTTGAACTCGAGGGGAGCATCGGCAGTTGTAGCGCTAATTAGGTTGATTGTACCTGCCAGCGAATTGGTGCCGTACTCTACGGCGAGAGGACCTTCGATAATTTCGATTCGTTCGTACTGGTCAATTTGGATTTGACTAAGGTCGATTTCCCCATTTAGCCTTCCGACCAATGGGACACCGTCAATCATAATCTTTATGTTGTTTCCTCCCAATCCGTTGATGGACATGCCACTGCCCAGAACGGGATCCGTATTGACCCTAACATTTAATTGGGAGCGCAGCACGTCGCTGAGAGTAATGGCAGAAGAATACTTGATTTGATCTGTTGAAAGCGTTTTAATTACGCGAATCGCATCCGTTTTCAAGACTTCATCTTGTTCACCCGTTATGACGACCTCGATGAGTTCCACGAAATCATCCTCCTCCTGAGCCAATGCAGAAGCGAGCAAGCCAAAACTAAAACAACTGGCCAGCAGGAAAGCTCTCATGGACGGTTATTGGATGAGAAGTTTCTCCATTGCGACTTGGTTGCCTACTCGGCATTCCAAAAGGTAAAGCCCGGCTCCAATCCCACCCAAATTAATGTTTGCGATGTTCGAAGTCATTCTATGGGCTTTTACCGTTGCACCAGTAAGGGAGATAATCCTAACATCTCCGCCATTAGAATTGGGTAAAACAACCCGCAAGTCGCCATGGTTGAGGACAGGGTTCGGATAGTATTCTAAAGCGAAATCCGCAGCCTCATGAACGGATGAACTTGGGGTTTCAGGAACCTTGCCAATTTCCATATTTCCAGTCGAGCTTCCGTCAAATGAAGTGAATACGACTCGCCATATATTTCCAGACATGTCGGAAACCGCATAGCAGCGGTCTTCAACCACAGAATAGCCTGATGTCATGGAATAACTCTTCCAATCAGATCCAATGGCGTTGATGTCGTCGGTCAATAGTGCTTCGTCATATTCGCCGTCGACAAACGGATCCGTAAGACCATCCATTTGCTGCGTTAGAACTCCGTAATTCATCAATATTCCTGTCACACCGTAAAGCACACCGTCTCCTATGTCGCCCAAATACCTCATGGCGAGTAAATCCCAATTGGCATCCGGTTCATAATCCAAAACCTCATTGTTTTCGATGTTGAAGTAGGCATGCAGCTTTCCTTCAAAATCATCTTTGTTGATTTCAATTTCAAACTCTTCAGAGCCATCTATATTCGCATGCTTGAATGTGTATACACCCGATGACAAGGAAAGAATGGCTAACTTTTTGTAGTCACCTGAGGGCAGTTGCAGAACATACATGTGGTCAGCAGTGACCACATGAGTGACAATATCATAAATCCCCCATCCTAAATCAAAACCATCGTTGGGGTCGTTTCCTTGATTAAAGGCTCCAAGGCTCCAATTCGAATGATCATTTCGGTAAGGCGATGGCATCTCCCAGTTCTCAAGACTTGCGGTGTCCCAGTCGTCTAGCGATCCGAAGGGATATAGTG
>JAPKAW010000110.1 GCA_028825055.1 Flavobacteriales bacterium
TGAAGCGTGGCGATCAAATTATGTTGGCAGCTCCGGCTCGATTTGTGCAGCCTGAAGATGTGGCTTTAGCGAAGAAGATTATAGAAAATGCAGGGTTTATTGCCGTGATTCCGCATGGTTTGGAATCTCGGGATGGCCAATTTGGCGGGACGGATTCCCATCGAGCCCGTATCATCAATCAAGGGTTTGCTGACCCCCATATTCGCGCGATCTGGGCAATGAGAGGAGGGTACGGCAGTGCTCGAATTTTGCCATTTTTAAATGATGAGATATTCCAAGCTGACCCCACGTGGATTATCGGATTTAGCGACATCACGGCGATGCATGGGTGGGCAGACCATGTGGGAGTTGGGGCGCTGCATGCGCCGGTTGCCAATACTTACGCCTCTACAGATTCCGCGCATGCTCAGGGCATGTGGGATCGATTGCGTGAGCCCTCGAATACACAAGGAATTCCTGTTGTCGGTGGAAATCTCAGTGTATTGTACAGTCTTTTGGGAACGCCCTATTTTCCAAACCCAGACGGTTGTTGGTTGCTGATAGAGGACTTGGATGAGTACCTGTATCACATTGACCGAATGTTTTTAGCGTTCAAGTTGGCTGGAGTATTTGACCGGATCCATGGGGTGCTCGTGGGTGCGTTTAGTGACTTGCATGACAATACACTGGCGCACGGTCAGGCACATGACAATCCGTTTGGTAGGAATCTGAGACAAATTGTAGCAGAGCATGTGCCGGTGTCAAAGGAGGTGCGGTGGGATGTTCCCGTCGGACATGGTACGCTCAACATGCCTGTGGTATTGGGAGCAGCTTTAGACGGTTGAAGCCGTTGTAAATGCGTTAATTTTGCGGCGCTCAGGCGTTGGACACATAGAAATACTTTCATTTTAAATTGAAAATATGTACGGAAAATTAGAAGGTTACTTAAAGGATGAGTTGAAGGAGATTGAGGCGGCCGGGCTGTTTAAAAGTGAACGTGTCATTGCTGGCAAGCAGGATACAGAAATTTCGCTTGTTGACGGATCTAAGGTGCTCAACTTTTGCGCTAACAATTACCTGGGTTTGAGCAGTCATCCTCGGATTCTTGAGGCTGCTAAAGGGGCCATCGACTCCCATGGATTTGGGATGTCCAGCGTTCGGTTTATATGCGGAACTCAAGACATTCATAAAGAGTTGGAAGCAAAGATTGCAGAGTTCCACCATACCGACGATACCATACTGTATGCTGCAGCATTTGATGCGAATGGCGGAGTTTTCGAGCCTTTATTGGGTCCGGAAGACGCTATTATCTCGGATTCATTGAACCATGCGAGTATCATCGACGGTGTTCGCTTGTGCAAGGCAGCGCGCTTTCGTTATGCCAACAATGACATGGCTGATCTGGAAGCCCAACTGCAAGCTGCCACAGCAGCCAATCACCGATTCAAGATGATCGTTACAGATGGTGTTTTCTCCATGGACGGGTATGTCTGCCAGATCGATAAGGTCTGCGATTTGGCAGACAAGTACGATGCGCTTGTGATGGTCGATGAATGCCACGCAACCGGAGTCATCGGGGCGACAGGACGAGGAAGCATAGAATTACGCGGTGCATTGGGTCGGGTCGATATTATCACAGGAACGTTGGGAAAAGCGATGGGTGGCGCGATGGGTGGTTTTACAACGGGTAGAAAAGAAATCATTGAATTGCTGCGCCAGCGCTCACGTCCATATTTGTTCTCCAATAGTCTCGCTCCGAGTATTGTAGGGGCGTCCTTGGAAGTGTTTAAAATGCTCGAGGAGTCGACGGAGTTGAGAGATCAACTGGAGGAAAACACCAATTACTTCAAAGCGGGAATGCGTAGGGTTGGCCTGCCAATTAAGGATGGTGAATCGGCCATTGTACCTGTGATGCTTGGTGATGCGAGGTTGTCTCAAACGATGGCAGATCGGCTGCTCGAAGAAGGAATTTATGTCGTTGGATTTTTCTTTCCGGTTGTGCCCAATGGCGCTGCGCGAATTCGCGTCCAGTTGTCTGCGGCCCACACCCGGGAACAACTGGATCGAGCGATTGCTGCATTTGAAAAAGTGGGACGTGAACTTGGAGTTTTAGAGCAGGTGTAATCGCCAGTTCAAACATGAGCACCAAACGGATTTTGATTGTGGGGGATGGGCTTGCGGGCACGTTGGTGGCTTGGGAATTGAAGGACCAGGGCGTGGATTTTGAAGTGTGGAGCGATGGCTCACCAGCGGCTTCTGATGTGGCTGCTGGCATGTTCAATCCAGTGTCGTTTCGTCGGCTTCTTCCCGTTTGGGATGCCGAAGATCATTTAGAGCGCGCGTTCTCGAGATACCGCATGTGTGAGCAGGCATTGGGAATTTCTCTGTGGCATGATGTTACGCTCTTGAGGGTTTTTCCAGACGCGGCCTATGCCGCTTTATGGGATCAACGCATCGAAGAGGGTCATCCCGTTGCAGGCTTTATTGAGCGCTGTGCTGAAGGCGATTGGCATGCATCGATCGCGGCACCTCATGGTGCAGGGCGAATTCGGCAAGCTGGTTGGGTCGATGTTCAATTGTTGGTCACCAAAAGCCGCGAATTTTGGCGCGATCTCAACCTCTGGAAAATGCAGTGCTGGTCATTAGAAGCGGGTTGCCCAGAGGGGTTTGATGCCGTCATCGATTGTCGCGGGGTTGGGGCGAAATTGGATTTGAGTCAATTCGGCTTGCAGGTCAGACCGAATCAAGGGGAGGTGCTCACTGTGCGCGTTGAAGATGCGATGGGTGATGAAACGGTCAATAACGTCACGTGGGCCATGCCGGTACATTCCGATTTGCTTCGAATCGGTTCTACCTATCGATGGGACATGATGGAAGCTCAGACTCTAGAATCCACACAAAAAGAGTTATTGGACAAAGCGAATGGTGCACGACACGGCGCGCCATTTTCTCCGCATCAAGTCGTAGGTCATCGTGCCGGATTGAGGCCAGCGAGTCCCGATCGTAGGCCGATTATTGGGCGTGTATCTGACGAGCGACCATGGTATGTCGCATGCAATGGATGGGGCACGCGCGGGGTGTTAATCGGTCCGAGAACAGCTCGCTGGACTGTGAAATCATGTTTGGATGAGGATTGGGAAGTTCCCAAAGAAGTTCGTCCGAACAGATTTCGTACTTTCACAAAAAATTGAAAGTAATCCCGTGTCGAATACAGGAGCGAACCAGATTATATGGAGTGCGAAACAGCAGGAGTTTGTGCAGAAATGGCGCGAACTGGGCATAGCATGGGGCATTCCTCCGGCGATGGCTGCAATTCATGGTTTGCTCATGACGCAAGAGCGTCCAATGGTCACAGATGAGGTCATGTCCGTTTTGTCATTGAGTCGAGGAAGCACGCATACCCAGCTGCAAGCCCTGGTGGAATGGGGGTTGGTTTATCCTGTCAAGACTTTGGGCTCTCGTCAAATTAGGTACGTTGCTGAGCGGGATTCATGGCAAATGATGTCATGCATTGCCCGCCAGCGGAAGAAACGTGAATTGGATCCTTTATTGGAATTGGAGGCCTGGAAACGGTCATGGGCATCCAATACCGATGGCTTAGAAGCGTCTACGGTTTTGGATAAAACCCTCGACGGTGTTCTTTCGCAGGCGTCTGCTGTAGATGGTGTTTTGAGCAGGCTTCTTGTTGAAGATGAACGCTGGTGGGAGCAGTGGTTGCTACGTGGTTTGCGAAGAAATTAAAAAGGTGTGCACCGAAATCGTTGAACCCTTAACTTGGTCTCAAAATGTCCTAATATGCTGCACGAACAAATTGCCTTAGCTCTGAACAAACAGATTACGTTGGAAGCGCAAAGCTCTCATACTTACTTGGCCATGGCTGTTTGGGCCGAGACAAGCGGATACGATGGAACAGCAGCCTTCCTTTATGAGCATGCGGAGGAGGAACGCATGCACATGCTCAAGCTCATGCGCTTTGTCAATGAGCGTGGTGGAGTGGCGACCGTACCTCCGCTTACAGCGCCCGCAGTCGAATATCCTGGATTGGATGCGATTTTTCAATCCATCTTGGAGCACGAAACGGTCGTGACTGCTAGCATCAATTCCGTTGTGGATGAATGCTTAACACTGAAGGATTACACCACGCACAATTTCATGCAGTGGTATGTAGCGGAGCAAATTGAAGAGGAGGCCATGGCGCGGAAAATTTTGGACAAACTGGCTTTGGTGGGGGGTGATCGAGGAGCCTTATACCTCTTCGACCGGGATATTTTGAGCTTGGCTGGTTCTGCAAACGCCTGAAGATTTGGCCCTTTAAATGCGTTTCGAAACACCATTTACATCGTTTAGTAAACGGACAAAAATTCCGTGGAATTGGCTGTTGTTGCCACTGGTCGCGCTGGCCGTGCTAGCATGGGTCGTAGGGCCTATGCAACAAGGAGATAAGCTGGACAATACGGATACCCAGGCCATTATGAAGGCCAACTTTTTGTTCCACTTCTCCGCCTCCAATGAATGGCCTGCGGAGACGAAAGCGGGTCCGTTTCGAATGGCAGTCGTTGGAAATGAACGCTTATTCGATGAGTTGATTGACAAGTATGCGATGAAATCAATCGGTGCGCAGCCACTGGAGATTGTGTCGTTCGACACGGATAGCGATATGCAAGCAGCAGGCTTTTTCCATTTGATTTATTCAGAATCTTCCGGTACAGAGTTGGAGAAGCTGGCTTTGCAATGGAAGAGCCATCCGGTCTTGTTGGTGACCGACACCGAGTCGGCGCTGGAGCGCGGTTCTTTGATCAACTTCGTCGCCGTTGATCGTCGTTTGCGGTATGAAATCAATGCAAAAGAGGCTTCCAAAAAAGGGGTACTCATTGGTAGCCGAATACTTTCATGGGCAGTAAATTCAGGCAAATGAAACAAGGAATGTTCCAAGCGCAATGTGGCCGATGGGCCCTCGTCTTTGTGCTGTCTTTGGGAATCGCGCAAGCATCCTTTGGTCAGGCTATTGTTGAGCGTGCCATGGCCCTGGGCCAAGCAGGAAATTGGGATGATGCCTTGCAGACTTTACTTCCGAAAATGGCAACGACTGCGCTGCAGTCCGATCCGCATTCGTGGTATGTATTGGGCTTTATCCAGAAGGAATTGTACAAAACGACGCAGAGGAATGATGCGGACAGTCCATTTCGTTTGGAGGCTGTATCGAGTTTGCAGAGGGCTTGGGAATTGGGGCCGTCACGCGATGACGGCGCTTCGATCAAAGCTGCGTTGGATTTTCTAGCCCGGAGCTACTTATCGGATGCCGTTGATCGGGTGGACGGATTTACAATTGATTCAGACGGGGAGGTCTTGGCGTTATTTGGACGCTATGAAGCCCTGGTCAAAACCATGAATCCAGCTGCCGATGTCAGTGTCCAAAAAGCGGATGTTTATCGCTACTTGGGCCTGGCAAATGGTCAATTGATTAACGGGTTAGTAGGCGCTCAATTGGAACGGGAGCAGACTTTGTTTGACCGCTCTGTAAGCCACTATGAGTCCGCTTTGAAGCTCACTCCAGGAAATTATTCAGGCTTGTATAACCTGGCGATTACTCAATACAATCAAGGCGTTCGACAATTGAAGAGAATCGATCATGAAACATCCATGTTTGAACTTATGGAGATTCAGGACGCCTGTGTGTCGTTATTTGAGCAGGCGCTATCTCCTATGGAGTCCGCACACAAAGTGAAGCCAAAGCGCTTTGAAACTTTGAAAGGCTTGATGACCATCCACTATGCCTTGAATCAATCCGAAGCATCAGAACGGTATCGAAGAATGCTCGATGGGCTGAATGGAAAAGGGCGGTGAGTAATGGATGGTCTGATGGCCTTATCGCGTTAAATTGCCTGCATGATTCGCACCGGTCGCTCGGACACTCCTCAAAAGGAGGTTCGTCAAAATTTTAAATGGAGTATTGGCTGGCGAATTTCGCTCGGCTTTGGCTTGTTTGGTGTAGCGGTAGGCATGTTGGTTTTACTAACACGGAGCACCTTGCAGGAGAGCCGTCAGCTGAGTCAGCACATCGATGGGGTCTTGGCTCCAAGCATCCGTTCGCTGGAAGACTTGGACCGCTCCATTGCGGAAACACGAGTGTTCATC
>JAPKAW010000111.1 GCA_028825055.1 Flavobacteriales bacterium
CGTGGAAATAGTCCTAGTGGTGTGCTCTGGCGATTGGAAGGGGTTGATATCCCAAATCCAAATCATTTCAGCATACCAGGGTCTGGTGGCGGTCCGGTTGCCATCCTGAATAACAAGGTTTTGGCCAACTCTGATTTTTTCACCGCCGCGTTTCCTGCTGAATTTGGCAACAGTACTTCTGCCGTTTTTGATTTGCGCATGAGGAATGGTTCACAAGACCGACCTGTGCGAAGTGTTCAATTTGGATTCTTGGGAGCTGAACTGATGTTTGAAGGAGCGCTCAATCGCGAAAAGAGATCCAGTTACTTGGTGAATTATCGCTACAGCAGTGCCGCCATATTCTCGACATTGGGCATTGACATTGGAACCAGTGCCGTTCCAAAATACCAGGACGGCAGCTTCCGTCTATTTTTCCCTCAATCCAATGGCGGAGCCTTGGCCCTTTGGGGAATCGGTGGTGTAAGTGACGTTGATATTCTGATTTCAGAGCAAGAGGAACCTGAACGAAACCTTTACGGAGACAATGATCGTGATCAATATTTTGGATCGGGAATGGGGATTCTGGGAGCGACCTATACACGTCCGATCAATGAACAGACTTATATGAAGGCGACGATTGCTGCCAGCCGCTCCTATCAGGATAGCGAGCACGATTTGGTTTACCGGCAGCTGACGGCGGACAGCTTGTATCAGTTAGACAGCATCGTGGATTACATGGGCTACCGGTTTGTGAATGACCGTTTAAGTGCTGCTGTGCATGTCAATCGAAAATTGAGTCGCAAGGCGAGCCTTCGATTTGGTTTGAACATCGACGGCATGTTTTGGAACTTCCAAGACAGTGTTCGAATGGATGTCGATTCATCGGCAGCGTTGGGAAATTGGGCCCAGCGATGGGATGCTGAATTGCAGACAGCGTTGGTTCAACCGTTTGTTCAGTGGAAATATCGACCCAATGAGAAAGTGACGGTAACGGCCGGTTGGCACGCGGCGTACCACTCGCTTTCGGGTGACATCTCGATGTTCGAACCGCGTTTGGGCGCTCAATACAAGGCCAATGACCGCACTGTATTCAGTGCTGGAGCAGGACTTCATAGCCAAACCCAAGCGTCCTATTTGTATGCGAGCACAACGGGACAGAACGCTGCAGGAAATTTAATCATGCCGAACCAAAAAATGGAGATGACACGAAGTCTGCATACCGTGTTGGGCATGTCGAGGCAGTTGAGTCCGAATTGGTCACTCAAAATGGAGGCCTACTATCAGGAACTCAGCAATATCCCTGTTGAGATGCAATCAAGTAGCTTCTCTCTGATCAATACAGGAGCAGGGTTTAGCCGCTTTTTTCCTGATTCCCTCAAGAATGAAGGCACAGGCCGGAACTTTGGTGTCGAGGCAACCTTGTCTCGCGCCTTTAGAGACGGTTGGTTCATGATGCTTACAGGATCACTTTTTGATTCGAAGTACACAGGCAGTGACGGAATTGAGCGCAATACGGACTTCAATGGACAGTATGCCTGGAACGCTTTGGCTAGCCGAGACTGGAAGTTCAATGAGCAATGGAGCCTTGTTACTGGAATTAAATACACCATGGCCGGAGGAAGGAGGTATGGTAACGTCGACCCTGAAGCGAGCGCAGCGGCGCGTGAAGTGGTGTTCTATGACGACAACTTCAATGCGTTGCAGTTCGATCCATACATGCGTTTGGATATAAAGGCTAATGTCACGTGGAATCGCCCTGAAAGCACGCATGAATTGGGCATTGACTTTGTCAATGTAACGGGCCGCGAGAATGTTTTGAAATTGACCTATGCGCCGGATGAATCAAACAATCCGGAAGAGAGCATTCGGGAAGAATACCAACTGGGATTCCTTCCTATCTTTTTCTACCGCGTAGATTTCTAAGCTTCTTGGATAGGAGTCGAACTCGTTTTGACTGCTGCTGATTCTCCGCTTCTCGGATGGAATTTCGTGATTTGCTCGCGTAAGAATCGCCGATCTAGGTGGGTGTAGATTTCAGTCGTTGCGATTTGTTCGTGACCGAGCATTTGTTGAATAGCACGTAAATCAGCCCCAGCTTCGACTAAATGGGTGGCAAAACTGTGGCGGAACGTGTGCGGGCTGATTGTCTTTCGAACCCCTGAATTGATGGCAGCTCTGCGCAGCATCGTAAAGGCCATTTGACGACTCAAGCCTCGACCTTGTCTACCGAGAAAGAGAACGTCATCGTTTCCTTTCATTGGGAGGATTTGAGAGCGGTATTCCGCCAAATAATCATCGATGGCATTCAGCGCACTCATTCCAATAGGAACGACACGTTCTTTGTCACCTTTGCCGATGACCTGAATGACCCGGTCAATGAAATCAACTTGAGAAAGACGCAATTCGCACAACTCAGTGACGCGTAAACCACAGCTGTATAAAACTTCCAGCATGGCCTTATTGCGAACCCCTTCTCTTCGAGACAAGTCAACACCGGAGATGATTAGACCAATTTCGGTGACGCTTAAAACATCTGGAAGCTTACGCTGTGGACGAGGAGATTCTACTAACTCCACGGGGTCTCCAGAAAGCATTCCTTCGATTCGCAAGTATTTGCAGTAACTCCTAATGCCGGAAAGCATTCGGGCTTGACTATTTCGCGCAAGGTCCCGATCAAATAATGACCCCATGAAATCTTCGATGCAGGCCATGGTGATCAATCCGGGCCGGCTGATTCCTTTCTCAGTCTCGATATACTCTGCAAATTGATGAATATCCCGGGTGTAGGCAGCAATGGAATTCTTGCTTAAGCCACGTTCTAATTCAAGGTAATTGCGGTAGCCCGTAATCGAGGACCTCCAATCTGAAGAGTTTTTGCTTGTCATGGCATCCAATTTTGTTTGGAGAGTAAGAGCGCTTCTTGAACCGTTATCCGATCATTTCTTAGATAAGCAGTCACAAATGGTCCTGGAAGTGCATGCGTTTGTGCAATGCGTTCCCTTTGATTTCGCGCGTGTCGATAATGCGCGTGGCTTCCCGTGGTGTATTTAATCCAACTATTGTGCCTTTCAGTATCAATCTGTTCACGGAAGGCGTAGTGTTGTTCAAACCAGAGCTGGTCGACATCCCGATGACATGCCATGATTTGTACTCGGTAAGCAATTCCGTAATCCGGTTCAGGAACAGAAAAAGTGGGTCGATTAGGTGCTGGTACTTCGAGCGAAACATCATGCGTTGAAGACGCATTCTCCTCGATTAATAGATCTCGATCGGCGACGTCGCTGTCCTGGGGCAAATGACGCTCCAAAGGCATTGCTGGAATGGTTACCGAATGAGGCTCATTGTTCAGAATGGTATGCCATGTCCCATGCACGTTATCAGAACATGTCATCATATCTCCAGACATCCGATAAGAAAGCTGAATGGATTGAATGGCTGGTGCATGCTGCCACACCAAAAGTAGTGTGTCACCATAGCGGTCTTCGATGCTCGGGTTGCCATTTGACTCCCATTCAAAGACGCAGTCTGATGGGATGATTTCTTCCCACTTCATGAATGATCCGGGTTCGAAGCCAGAGAATTCAAGCTCCATGTAACCGATGTCTGCACCTTCAAGAGTCAAAGATCGAATTGCCTGCGGATTCCAAGAGTCTGTCGTTTGCGAGGCAGTCGCAGGAGTTTTGTCCAACGAAATGACATGCGGTTCGAATTCAACGTCTTGCCGAGAGCCTTCCTCAATGAATGAAAACCACTGCTTGACTTCGCCTCCTATGAAGTTATTGTGTGTGCTGAGGCGCAATGAAATGTGAATGGAGGGCGTCGTTGGGATATCCATCCATATAAATTTGGCCTTCCGATCTTCGTACGTAAAGGACGCTCCGTCTGTTTCCAAGGGTTCTATGACGATACCAGGAGGGAAGCTCAGTTGAAATCGAGCGAACCCCGCTGTCTGTCCTTTGTCGATGGTCCAAGAAGCGACAGTGCTGGATCCAACAGCCATGGATTCAGGCAATGTGTGCTCTTCGACCAGTCCCAAGCCAATGAATAGTAGAAATGCATTGATCAGTGGGTGGTACAAGATGGAGGAAGCGAATGCGAAAAGAGCCATGTGTGCCAACATTGTATGCGAATCTACCGGTCAAGTTATCGCGTTGCGGCAACGTCGAATAGACTTTCGAACACCTGTTTGTGGGCTGATTCGTGTTTGGCTATGGTGAGTTTGGTGCAAAAAAATAGTCCTGTCCCGGCGTTCCGGGACAGGACCAACTTAACCAAATTATCACTTGATGCTTAGCTTGCGCTAAACTCACTTAAAACCAATCCAAAGTTAGGTTTCGGTATAGCTGATAAACGGAGGGGTCGAATAGGTTATTGACATCCGCTCGTTAAAAAAGCTTACCCTTTGGATTTCATGGATTGTCCGCTATCTTTGCGCCCCAATTAAGGAAAGATGAAGTCAGGAATTCACCCCGAAAATTACCGCTTGGTTGTCTTCAAAGACATGTCCAACGAGTACTCGTTTTTGAGCCGTTCAACAGCGAATACAAAGGAAAACATTGTCTGGGATGATGGGAACGAATACCCTCTAATCAAAATTGAAGTGAGCCACAAGTCGCATCCGTTTTATACGGGTAAAGCTCAGTTTGTGGATACTGCAGGACGGATTGATAAGTTCCGTAAGAAATACGGAGAGTTTGGAGGTAAGGCCAATCCAGACAACCAACCAGACAATGCGGGGGATACCCCAGAAGCGCCAGAAGCGCCAGCTGCTCCGGCAGAATAATCCGTTATTACGGAAAGAAAAGCCACGGGTTGTCCCGTGGCTTTTTTTATGCTGTACGTTTTAGAGTTCAGAGAATACCGTCGTGATCCAATCTCAGACTGACAAGGGAGTGGTCCCAGTTATTTCTAGGCCATAGCCAATGATGCCTTTTTTTCTCGGGTGGTCGGATAGGATATGCAGTCGGCGAATTCCCAAGTCTCGGATGATTTGGGCGCCAATCCCGTAATCTTTGGAGTCCATGGTGTTCGATTCCTTCGCGTTGGGTGTGGCTCGTTTTTCCTTGTATATCTTCAGTTCATCCGTCAAGCTTTGCCCTTCACGGAGTTTATTGATATAGACAACAGCACCCTTTCCTTGCTTTTGAATCTGCTTCATTGCGGCATGCAATTCGGGGCCTTTTCGAAAGCCGGTCATTTGAAACACATCGCCCAACATGCTTGTGCTGTGGACGCGAACGGGAACATCATCGGTTTCATTCCATTCGCCAAGCGTTAGTGCAAGGTGTTCTACGTCGTTGGTTAGCTGACGGTATGCGATGGCCTTAAATTGACCAAAGGCCGTCTCAATGTCCAATTCAAGTGTGCGCTCAATGAGTGTTTCGTTGGCCAAACGGTATTGGATCAAATCCTCGATAGACACAAGTTTGAGCCCATGTTCATTGGCTAATTTTCGGCATTCTGGCAACCGGGCCATGGTGCCGTCTTCGTTCATGATTTCTACGATGACTCCTGCAGGCTCAAATCCAGCAAGTCGGGAGAAATCAATCGCAGCTTCCGTGTGGCCTGCTCTTCGCAAGACGCCACCGGCTCGCGCCCTAAGAGGAAATATGTGCCCGGGACGACCCAGTTCATTGGGGTCCGTTTTGGGGTCAATCAATGCTTGAATCGTTTTTGAACGATCCTGTGCGGAAATGCCTGTCGTACAGCCATGGCCCATAAGGTCAACAGATACGGTGAAGGGCGTTTCGAATGCGGCGTTGTTGGTTTGCACCATGAGGCCCAGATTAAGGTCGTCACAGCGCTTCTCAATCAGCGGTGCGCAAATGAGGCCTCGTCCATGTGTGGCCATGAAGTTGACCACTTCTGGGGTCGCGTGACGGGCTGCGATAAGGAAGTCGCCTTCATTTTCACGGTCCTCATCGTCAACGACAATAATCACTTCTCCTCTTCGAATGGCTTCAATTGCCTCCGGAATGGTGTCCAACATACTCATGGCGCAAAAGTACATCGGAGAATGGGCTCGTC
>JAPKAW010000112.1 GCA_028825055.1 Flavobacteriales bacterium
ACGGCAGTCAAACTGTATCGTCATGCTGATTTCGTGCGCTCCCCCGGTTGAAGGGCTCAACTCAGAAATCGTTAAATCATAGCTATAGCCGAATTGTACAACATCAGTTTTGATTCCGAGTGTTACAATAAATGCGTCACGGTAGTCCGTGAACATGATGCCTCGGTACCAGATCCCACCCACGAGTGGACCCTTGTTGACATAAAGACCAACATTGAGTTGTTCGAATTCACCTTGTTTTCGGTAGAAAATATTCGGGGAAATGGTGGACTCTACTCCTGTAACCGAGCGTTGCAGTGGCAGAACCGCGCCCGCATGGAAGGTATACTTCATGGGCAAACGACTTGTTCCGACTACTAAAGATTCGTTAGGCTCATTGAGATGGTGCACGGCACCGCCGAAGTAAAACCGGTCAGTGAAACCGATGATGCCAGAGCTAAAATCTACTGTTTGGACCATTCCTCCACGGGGGGTGTCCTGGCTGTTGTAGATAAAACCACGACGCGGATCAATCATGTCACCAAAAGTCAAACGGTCCCAGTCCAAAGCTTTCTGCATGTAGGTCACCTGCATCGCTGCTTTTATGGAGAGCTTTCGCGTTACAGCTTGCTGGTAACTGTAAATACCGCTAGCGGTTGTCGTGCTTAAAGTGCCACGTCCTGCCTGGTCGTTCATCACAATGAAGCCCAAACCACCGGAAAGTGTTTCGACATGCTGGTCATAAGCTGCTGCTGTCGTGACATATGAGCCACTCATGGCGGGCCACTGGTTGCGGTACGACATCGTGAGACGCGGGCAGCGAGCAGATCCCGCAAAAGCAGGATTGAGATAGAGCGGGTTAGCGAAATACTGTGTAAACTCAGGGTCTTGAGCTTGCGCAGTATTCGATTGCAGTGTCAAAAATGACACCATCAGCAAGATGCCAATGGTGGGGATAGTCAATAGTTGCTTCATGAAGAGGGACCCAATGAATTCACAAGAATAAGAAAAAAAACAATGCCTACCCGAAAATCATCTCAAGGAGATTGCATTTCGAGCATACGTTATTCTCTTTAACGCACGTTTAGGGCTTTACGTTGCATCTTTTTTTTAACCAACTTTGCTGCACTGAATGAAATTATTGAAAATGACAGTTGTTTTTGGAGCTCCAGGTTGCGAAAAAGAAGCGGTTTTAAGATCTGTGATAGCCGGAGTAGGCTCTTTTCTGGTCGTTTTGAGTTTAGGTCTGGGCCAGGTGTGTGCTCAGTCTTTGGGGCACAGTAATGTGGCTGAAGGGATTTGGGAGGTTGATTGGTTGCCGATGGGCTCAGACTATGCTCCTGTTGGCAAGTGGGCGCCTCGTGATGGGTTTTGGCTTGACGAGATTCCATGGGTTGTGTGGGAGGCGGAATTGCCTGGATTTGATGAAGGAATGGAGCGACTTGTCGATTCAGAAACATGGATAGAAGTACCGGCGGACGAACTGACAGCCCGTCAACAATGGGTTTTGAGAGATGAGAGGAAATCACCGCAATGGCGCTTTTTAAATCGAACCATAAAAATCACTCAGTTTGAATCCCCGCTATTGAGGTATGTCGAAGCGCGTGATGTATTTGAACGTTTGGTGAAGGTGGATTGGGCTATGGGTTCTTCTTTAGAATTCACTCCGCGAGCGCAGCGCGAACGCGAGTGGCCGTTGGAAGGTCCTTTGGAGAGAAATAATATGTATCGACTGTCCATTGCTGAAGACGGCGTCTTTCGAATTGATCGGAATTGGATGATCGCAGCGGGTTTTGATCCGGATACGTTGGACCCAAGACAGATACGATTGTGGGGCAACGGCGGCGAGATGCTCCCGATGAACAACAATGTTAATCGGCCATTGGGAGTGGAGCCCGCGGCTATTTGGTTTGAGGGAGAAGACGACGGATTTTGGGATTTAGACGACGCCTTGTTTTTTTATGGAAAGGGGCCAAACACATGGACACAGGGTGCTTCTGAACGCACATGGAAACATGAACGGCACACTTACAGTGACTCCGCGTGGTATTTTTTGGAGGTGAATAGTGAATCGGTGGACTCCATAGCGCGTATCCAGACTCGAGGAGAAATCTCAGCGATGCCGGATACTATTGTCGAGAAATTTTGGATGAGATCGTTTCATGAATTGGAATTGGAAAGCCCCAACCGGTCAGGACGCGAGTGGTTTGGAGAATCGTTTCAAAATACCAGTTCTAGGGTGGTGAATTTTGATGTCCCATTTGCTACGGAGACACCAGGTCGGCTGGACTTTAAAGTGGCGGCCCAATCCATGGGCTCTTCGAGCACCTTTAGTTTCAATGTGAATGGGGTCGAAGCCGAGGCGTCCCCCTCATACACGAGCAATGGATCTGTGAGCAATGTCGCCAATGTCGCAAGTGGAAATCTTGATTTAGGACAGCCCACGGGCAGCGGTGTTACCGCACAGCATCAAGTTCAGGTTTCTTTTGATCCGGCTGTGCCAGACGCCATCGGTTGGCTCGATTACCTCCGAATCTCACAGGAATGCACTTTGCGCATGGCGCAATCTCAGTTGACGTTTGACACGGAGGCAATAGAAGAGGGGTCTGTTGCAGCATATTCTGTCTTGAATGCGGAAAGTCTCCTTGGTTTATGGGACATTTCAAGGCACAATCAACCTCAAATAGTGACTTGGGACAATCCGGTGTCTGGCCAAGCGGTCTTCCATTCATTTGCAGATGAACCAAAGCGTTTTGTGATGTTTGCGGGCTATAATTTTAAGACGCCTGATTTCCATGGACCTGTTAATCCATTGGATTTGCACGGGGTGGAACAAGCGGATTTGGTTGTGATTACGCGAGCAGACTATTTGCCCGCAGCTGAGCGTTTGGCTCAACTGCATGCGGAAGAGGGCTTGAGTGTCTTAGTCGCCACCCAGCGTGCTGTATTCGACGCCTTCTCAAGTGGAAATACAGATCCAACCGCAGTGAAGATGCTGATGATGATGTTGCGTGACCGGGCCCTTCAAAGTGGTTTAGCACCACCTAGGTATTTGCAGATCATGGGGGATGGAACGTTTGCAAATCGGGTAAATTTGATGCAATCCCCGTTTGCAATCACCTACCAAAGCGAAAACTCGGTCAGTCCAACAGGAAGCTATGTGAGCGATGATTTCTTTGGCTTTTTAGAAGATGAATACGGTGAGGGCATTGGTGACAAGATGGCCATTGGTGTCGGTCGAATCCCCTGCTCGAGCGCTGCTGAAGCCGATGCAATGGTGGACAAAGTCGAAGCCTACATGAAGCGTTCCCAGCCGGTTTTGCCCGGAATGGACTGCGATGATGTGAATGCCAGTTCTTCAGGCTCTTGGAGGAATGTCATTTGTTTTGTTGCGGATGATATGGATGGCAACGGCGGCCCAACAGAAAATGAGCACATGGTGAATTCGGATGAGCATGCAACTACCCTTGCTGAGAACCACCCGGAATACGATGTCAATAAAATCTACTTAGACGCATATCCTCAATGGACTACGCCAGGGGGCGAGCGCTATCCAGATGCACAGGAGTTCATTGATCGTCAGGTCAACGAGGGGGCGTTGATCATGAATTACATCGGTCATGGTGGTGAGCGGGGGTGGTCTCATGAGCGTGTTCTCAATACGACGACCATCCAAGAGTGGGACAACATGACCAACATGCCGCTATTCATGACGGCAACCTGTGAGTTGGCACGATTTGATGATCCAGGTGTTGATTCTGCGGGTGAAATGATGGTCATGAATCCTTCGGGAGGTGCGATCGCCATGCTAACGACCACACGCGTTGTGTTCAGTGGTTCGAATCAGCAATTGAACCGGGCGTTTTATGACATTGCGCTGCAAGACACAGAGTCGGAGCCCTTGCGTTTGGGGGACATAGCGCGCGTCACTAAAAACGACCCCCAAGTCTCAAATACCTCGAATAAACGGAACTTCACCCTGTTAGGAGATGTTGCGCTTCGGTTGAACTATCCGCGTAAAAACGTGGTGATAGAATCACTTCCCGATACGATAAGAGCACTGGATGTTGTTTTGGTAGAAGGGACTGTTCGCGATGAATCAGGAGCTTTAATGCCTGACTTTGAGGGATTGGTTCATGTTAAGGTTTTTGATAAACCTTCTCAGATTACTTCGCTCAACAATGATAATGGCCCGAATCCACATGTTTTTGAAGTGTTCCGCAACGTCTTGCACCAAGGAATTGCAAGCGTTGAGGCGGGTGTCTTTGCTTTTGAATTTGTTGTTCCAAGGGATATCGATTTTTCTTTCGCTGAAGGGCGAATTAGTTGCTATGCCGTCTCCGATAGTACAGATGCCCACGGGGCTTCTCAAGCTTTTGTCATAGGTGGAATCAATGATTAATTCACGCTTGATGAAACTCCTCCGACTGTTTCGCTTTTTCTAAATGACACCTTGTTTCGCACAGGGGGCATAACCCATAGCCATCCGATGCTCTTGGCACGGGTTTTTGACGAGGGGGGAATCAATGCGGCAGGTGTTGGAATTGGTCATGATATCAAGGCTACTCTAGACGGGGAGTCTAGCGAAAGTATTGTTTTGAATGGATTCTACACGGCAGACTTGAACACTTATATCCGGGGTACCGTGCGCTATCCTTTTGAGGAGTTGGTAGTAGGCCCGCATCAATTGGAGTTAGTGGTTTGGGATGTTCAAAACAACAAAGGCAAGGCAGAGATTGATTTCGAGGTGTATGATGACTTTGAGTCTGCGCTTGGCCATGTCTCGGTATACCCGAACCCTTCAACAGACGTATTCCGGTTTTCTCTTGAACACAATCAAGCTTGTCAATCGGGAGTCGCCACCTTGGAAGTCTTCTCGAACTCAGGTCAATTGGTTTACCGAGCAGAGCAGCCTTGGCAGCAAGAGGGATTTCGCGCAGAGTCTTTGCAGTGGAATTCTGCAGGTGGATCTAATGGTAGCACAGTGCCAGCGGGGGTGTATGTGTTCCGCTTAACCCTGAATACAGAAACAGGGGGTATCGTGCAATATGCCGACCAAATCATCGTTCTGCGACCATAACCGATTCTTTTACATTTGCGCTTTACCTTGCACGTCGCCATGCGATTGAACAACAACGTCTTTTTTCTCCGCTGCTATACAGTAGCCGCTGTTTTCCTTTTCTCCGCTCTCTCGGGGCTTCAAGCTCAATTGACACCCGGGGAAGTGTCCCAACAAGTGCAGCTGAATACGATCACAACTGCTGTTCCGTTCCTCATGATTGGACCGGATTCGCGTTCGGGAGCTCTGGGCGATGCCGGCGTAGCGCTTTCTCCTGACGCAAATAGCCTGCATTGGAATCCCGCCAAAATGGCATTTAGTGAGAATGAAGTGGAATTTAGCTTGAGCTATGCGCCTTGGTTGCGGGCTCTGGTGGATGACATGAACTTGGCATACCTATCAGGTGTGAAGCGCTTGAATAAGCGTCAAGCATGGGGAGCTGCTCTTCGTTATTTTAGTCTTGGAAACATCACTTTCACAGATGAGACAGGGACCACCATCCGGGACTTTCAACCAGCTGAGTTCAGCTTGGATGTGGGGTATAGCCAGAAGTTAAGCGATAAGTTTAGTGGTGGAATCGCCGGAAGATTTATCAATTCAAATTTGACAGGCGGGACGAATGTTTTGGGCGCAAACTCAAAGCCAGGGCGCTCAGTAGCTGTTGATGTTAGTGCCTTTTATTCTAATCCGAGAACAAAGTTTGCTGGCCGAGACGCGGCGTTCAATTGGGGGCTGAATATTTCGAACATAGGGGCCAAGATGAGCTATTCTGAATCAGCAGATCGGGACTTCATTCCAACAAATTTGAAGCTAGGGTCGGCATTGACGATGAAGTTGGATGAATACAACAGTCTAACGTTCACGGCGGATGCCAACAAACTTTTGGTTCCAACCACGCCGATATATGATCAAGAAAGTGGGGTGAACATTGTAAGTGGTTATGAGCCGAATGTTGGGG
>JAPKAW010000113.1 GCA_028825055.1 Flavobacteriales bacterium
GCGGTGGGTATGCTGGTTTTGCTGACACGGAACACCTTGCAGGAGAGTCGTCAGTTGAGTCAGCGCATCGATGGAGTCTTGGCTCCGAGCATCCGTTCGTTGGAAGACTTGGACCGTTCCATTGCGGAAACACGGGTGTTCATCAACTACTGGTTGTCGGTGCAGTCGGGAGCCGCAAGTCCTGAAAAAGAATCCTTGAGAAATTTGATGCAAACGGAGGTGCCGCGTCAACTAGCGACGCTCAAGCATGTGGTTCCTTTTTGGTCGTCTTCCCTTCAGTTGGGATTCGATTCTCTTGAGCGAGATGTGGAGCACTTGTTTTTAGCCTACGGAGAAATCATACGTCTTCTTCCAGATTTTCAATCCTATGATGATCCTTTGGTTCGCATGGATGCAGAATATTATGCTTTGGATGGTTCGAGCATTCCAAGGTTTACGAAGTCCATCCGATCGCAGATGGATGCTCTGTCTGAAGCGCAAACCGATGCGTTGACCGAATCAACAGGACGAATGGAAGAGCTTGGGGATCAGCTGCAGTTTTATGCGGGGCAAGTTGCGTTGGGAGTTTTGATCTTGGGAATCTTTATTGCCTGGGCTGTAACGCGTTCTATTGTAGGACCTATTCAGGATTTAAAAAAAGCGTTGCTCTACCTTGGACGCGGGGTTCCTCTTGAGCAAGAGGTTCCTGTCTCGTCGGACGAAATTGGTGAAATGGCTAGCGCTGTCAATCGATTAGCGAGTGGATTGGATCGAACCAGAGCGTTTTCATTGGAGGTAGGAGCCGGGCGCTTTTCTGCTCCATATATACCGCTGAGTCCAGAAGATGCTTTGGGTCATGCGATCGTGAAAATGCGCGATGATTTGGAGTCGAATGAGCTGGAACTTGAGGGAAAAGTCAGAAGCCGTACAGCCGAAGTTCAAGAGCAAAAGGCACGGATTGAGGCGTTGTATGGTGACTTGAGAGACAGCATCAATTATGCTGAACGGATTCAGCAGGCTATTTTACCATCGAAGCGAGACCGGTCTATGGTTTTTGAAACTGCGGCTGTTTTTTACCGTCCTCGTGATGTGGTCTCTGGGGATTTTTATTGGTTTCATAAGGTGGGGCCTGCGTGCATGTTTGCTGCTGTGGATTGCACAGGACACGGTGTTCCCGGTGCATTCATGAGTTTGATTGGTCACCATGCCCTTGAGCACGTGACTAAGGTATATACCCAACCTGATAAGGTGCTTGATCAATTGAATCGAGCGTCTTGCGAATTGCTTCACCCGGACGGATTTGGAGAACAAAGCGCGCAAGGAGTGACGATGCAGGACGGCATGGACCTGGCAATGGTTTGTATCGACCGAGAGCGCATGGAATTGCAATACAGTGGGGCGAATTGCCCATTGTACTTGGTGCGCAAGGGCATGTTGCAAGAGCTCAAACCGGACAAGATGGCCATTGCCTCATTCGAACCAGGGTCCAAATCGTACACGATGGAAACGGTGCCTTTGGTCCAGGGCGATGTGGTTTTTGCAGCTACCGATGGATTTGCCGACCAATTTGGAGGGGTAAATGGTAAGAAATTCATGCGGAAACGTTTCCGTGAATTGCTGGTTCAAATTGCCCCATTACCTGCACTTGAAATGGAGCAAGCGTTGATGACGTCATTCGACGAATGGCGAGGTTCAGAGGAGCAGGTAGACGATGTTCTCGTTATCGGCGTCCGCGTCTGAAGGCGACGAATTTCTATTGTGCAAAAACAGACCCTCGGATCACTCGTGTTGCGATGGGGTTAATCACCAAAACAGGAACTTGCGCTTCGTTTGTGACGAGCTGCTGTTCATAGCTGTGGCCAAGGATGCCCATCAGACTCTTCTCGTGCAGGTTCATAATGCTGATCAAATCTGCTTCAATTGAAGCCGCAAAACGAATGACATCTTTCACGAAAGCGCTGGAGCTATGCTGTGAAATTTTCACGGTGTAGTCTACTCCCTTCTCGATGAAATATTCTTTGGCGTATTCGATGTTTCGGAGAAGTTGATTTTTCAAAAACTCATCAGATTCAGCAGGACTGATAATGTGGACTCGTCCTTCAAAATACTGGGCCATTTCTGCAGCAATGGACAATTTTTGTTTCGTGTCCTGGTGTAAATCCAACGGAACAACGATATCGTCATACCCATTCTCTTTGATGGTTCGCTCTTGCGTTATGATAAATGGAGTGGAGCTATTCGTCACGATGCGCAATGCACGCCCTCCAGTTAAGAACTGCATGCCTTTTAAGCCGTGCGTTCCCATGATGACTAAGGTTGCATCTTGCTCTACGGCCACGTCGTCAATGTCTTCAAAGATGCTCCCAATGCGAATAGCGGTCTGCAATTGATGCCGGTATGTTGCAGAATGAAGCTTCAACAGGGCGCTCATCCGCTCACGTGCCTCCGGCATTTCCTTTTTGTTCGCAATGATGTGCAGCAATAAGATTTCGCTGTTGAACGCTTTGCCGACAATAAAGGCGTGCTCCAATGCAATGTCGCTAACCGGAGTGAAGTCCATTGGGACGAGAATGCGATGTTGGCCCATAAGATTTGTTAATCAATTTGATGGCGAAGGTAAAACCAATGAGGTGAATCCAACGAAGTTTGTAGCATGCTTCACCGGATTTTAAAACGTCACCTAGCTCCGCAATTTGAACGTTGGAAGCAATCAGACCGTTCCATTTTAGGATGGGCGGTACTGACGGGTTTTTTTGCGGGATTATTGGCTGTGCTTTTGAAGCGAACGGTATTCGGTTTGCATGAGGGGATGTTTGGCTTAGGCCGATGGGTTGGCGGTGTTTGGGTTTTGGGTTTGGGACCACTTTTCGGGTTGTTGGCAACCCGGTATGTCATCCGCCATTGGCTCAATGGTGAGCATCCGGGACCGGGAGTTCCCAGTATTTTGCATGCCATGTCCCAGCGCCGAGGACGCATCAAACGAATTTGGATGTTTTCACCGTTGATTACCAGTGCCCTTTCTGTTGGCTTGGGGGGGTCTGGAGGACTGGAGGCTCCTTCATTGCAAGCTGCGGCAGCTGTTGGTTCAGAAATTGGTCGGCAAACAAAGCGAACATTCAAGCGTCGTATGCTGCTCATTGGGTGTGCAGCGGCAGCGTCTTTAGCGGCACTCTTCAAGGCTCCTGTGGCGGCCATCATTTTTGCGGTGGAGGTCATTATGATCGACCTAACTGCCGCTAGCTTGGTCCCTCTCTTGCTGGCCTCTCTGACTGCGCTAATTACCGCTGAATTGTTTTTGGGAGACCAGAATGTGCTATCCACTCCCGTATTGGAGAATTTCGAATTGAGCAGACTTCCTCTCTACCTTCTTTTGGGGCTTGTGTGCGCTGTGGGTTCGGTTGTGTTTTCCAAAGTTTACATGGGCGCAAGCCATGCGGTATTAAAAATGCGCACTCCGCGCATGCGAATTTGGGTTGCAGGAACGGTTGTGGGTGCGGCCGTTGTGTTTTTCCCGTCGCTTTATGGTGAAGGATATGATGTCGTGAATGGGTTGTTCGATGGGCACTCAAAATTATTGGCGGGTGACATGACCATGAATCAAATGGATCCGCAGGGCTGGTGGTTGATTGGGTTTCTGTTGCTAGCATGGATTCTGAAACCAATCCTGACGGGAATGACTGTTGGTGCCGGAGGGGTAGCAGGCATATTCGCCCCGGCTATTTTTTGTGGCGCTTTGTTGGGTTATGTTTATTCGTTGGGGTTGGAAGAGATTTTTGGAGCCGAAATGTTGCCCGTTGGGAATGCGGTTTTGGCTGGAATCGGCGGCATGCTTGCTGGTGTTTTACACGCTCCGCTCACGGCTATTTTGCTGGCTGCAGAAGTGAGCGGAGGATACGCCCTCTTTGTACCCGTCATGTTGACTTCCGCCATAAGCTTTCAGATGGCCAAGTGGTGGGTTAGACACAGCATTTATACCCAAGAATTGGCTGAACGCGGGGAGCTTCTTACCCATGACAAAGATCACTCAGTCCTTACCCTCATGAAATTACCAGATGAAATTGAGTATGACCATGAAGTGGTTCAGCCCTATTGGACCTTAGGAGACATGATTCCAATTATAGAACGGAGTGTTCATAGTCTTTTTCCCGTTTTGGATGAGGCGGGCGTTTTATTGGGAGTCGTGGATTTGCAAGAGATTCGGGAAATCATGTTCGACCGCGCGCTCTACGATGAAATCAAAGTGCATGAGTTTATGACGCTCCCCCAAGGGGTCCTGGATTCGCAAACAAAGATGGAAAAAGTGATGTCCGAATTCGAACGGACTGAAGCGTGGTATCTCCCTGTCCAAACCAAGGGCGTATTCGTTGGTTTTGTATCGCGAACACGGTTGTTTAACACCTACCGAAGATGGCTCCAAGAGTCCAGTTTAAATTGATTTAGGCGTCGAGAAATGCGCGGGTTACCGCAAAGAACTCTTCGGGATGCGATGCATGCAACCAATGGCCAGCATCCGCAATGCAGTGTGTCTCTAATAGCATACATGCTTCCTCATAACGCTCTAAATCAGGCTGCTTGACATAGTTGGATTGTCCTCCGTAGATAACAAGAGTTGGCCATGTATTCAGGGCCAATGGGACTTCCCCCACTACGTCGCTCAATGCGTCATTTAAGACACGGATGTTGGGGCGCCACGTAAACCCTTGATCAGTGCTTCGTCTCAAGCTCTTCATCAGAAACCCAACCATGCTGGAATCGTCGAGTTCTGCGTTGAGGTGGCTCTCGATTTCACCTCTCTCACTTGCTGCTTCAATGGGTGCCGATAGGAGAGCGTCAAAGATGGATTGGTGGTGTGGTTCATAGGCCCTAACAGCCATGTCTGCTACAATCAATTTCCTTAACCGATCCGGATGGTGATGAGCAAACATCAGGGCTGTTTTCCCTCCCATGCTATGACCTAGCACATGGGTTTTTTCGATCTCGTGTTCATCTATAAAGGTGCACAGGTCATTGGCCAAGTCAGCGTATCGATGCGTTTCGAAGTGTGGGCTTCGTCCATGATTGCGCTGGTCAATGAGCCAAACGTAGTAGTGTTCGCTAAAGGCTTTTCCGAGCGTTTGCCAATTGTCTGAGGTTCCTAACAAGCCATGAAGGATGATCAACGGTGGCATGGAGGGATCGCCCAACGTTCTGTAAAACAAATTGGATGTCATGGCTTTTGAAGGGGGTCCGATGTCAAGCACGCCAGATACGCTGCAACGGCTTTTTCCAACCCCAAATACAGCGCATCGCTAATGAGAGCATGTCCGATACTGACTTCTTCGAGGTAGGGCACATGCTCTGAAAAATGCCTCAAGTTGTGCAAGTTCAAATCGTGTCCAGCATTCACTCCTAGACCGATGCCATGGGCAAAGGTCGCGGCGCGTGCAAAAGGCAACGCTGCTTCGGGTTCTTTCGCTTGATATGCCAAAGCATATGGCTCGGTGTACAGCTCAATTCGGTCCGCGCCAACGGCCGAAGCCGCTTCAATTTGTTTCAAATTCGTAGCAGTAAACAGACTCGTTCGAATGCCATGCTCTCGAAAAACAGCAAGCACGTCCTTCAAACGTGATGCATGGTGAATGACATCCCATCCTGCATTGGAGGTTAGCGTGTCCGGGGGGTCTGGAACCAACGTGACTTGTTCGGGGTGAATGTCGCATACGAGCTGTATGAAGGCATCCGAAGGATACCCTTCGATATTGAACTCGGTTGTGACAACTGGACGGAGTTCCAGGACATCCTCCGTTGTAATGTGCCGTTGATCTGGTCGCGGGTGAACTGTTATCCCTTGTGCTCCAAAGGATTGAGCTCTAACCGCGGCTTCTACAACACTCGGTTTGTTGCCTCCTCTGGCGTTGCGCAGAGTGGCAATTTTATTGACGTTGACGCTGAGCTTAGTCATCCGTACCTTTCGATTCCAACACGTCCGGTAAATTCCATTCGTGGATAG
>JAPKAW010000114.1 GCA_028825055.1 Flavobacteriales bacterium
TGCAGTATTTGAAAAAATTGTTTGTCTAAATGCAGCATGACCAAAGGGATTGAGCAGCTATGCTGCGCAAATGTACGGGTAAGATTGCCGTCGAATGCCACGGCGACTCATCGACTCAAGTCAATTTTTTTCGTTTGGCAGCGAAGAATGATTGGATTAAAGAGCTGCACTCCTCTTTTAGGATGCCGCCATCGACCACTGTTTTGGGATGAACGAGGCTTTGTTCAGCATGAGAACTCCACCGTTGAAACCCTCTTTTTTCATCCGATGCGCCATAAACGATGCGGCCAACGCGCGTCCAAAATGCTGCTCCCGCGCACATGGGGCAGGGCTCTAAGGTTACGTAAAGTGTGCACTGATTGAGGTGCTTGCCTCCCAAAAATTCTGAGGCTGCCGTGAATGCTTGCATTTCGGCATGTGCAGTGAAGTCATGGAGTCTTTCGCAGAGGTTGTGGCCTCGAGCAATGACCTGGTTGCGTGCGACAATGATGGCTCCAACGGGCACCTCATCTTGTTCAAAGGCATGCTGGGCTTCAGCCAAGGCCAAGCGCATGTAGTGTTCGTCGTTCAAAGGTTGTTCCATCGGTATGTCAATGTCTTGCTGGGGTGGTTTTTTCCACCCAATTGTTGAGCATTTCAAATGCTTGAATGTTGGCCGTAGCAGGGGGAAGAGAGCCTTGCATGTCTGGAATCTCGCCTTGTTCCAATTTAGACTGGCTGCAAATGGAAAAGCCAAAAGCATCGGCCCAGTGCTGTGCGAGATAAAGCTGCTCAGATTGTCCCGGAGTGGGAACGAGGATTGCGCGGATTCCCAGTGCGGCGATATCCAAAAGGGATGAGTACCCCGAGCGGCAAATCACCAGGCGTGCCCCTTTCAGGGCTCCAGCCAATTCAAGAGCTGTGGGATTGGGCCAAGTAGTGACGCTGCCATCCGTTCGAACGGTTCCATTGGGGTTTCCCGATACGATGAGTCCGCCGAGTCCATCGCGAGACATCCACTGCCTCAAGGCCTTTTCCATCAAACTTCGATGCGGTTCGGGACCGCTGACCATCCCGACGCGTTCCCACGATCCTTTGATCGCATTTGCGGGCAACCGACTCAGTACACCGAGCCTCTGCGGGGAGATGGTTAGGCCTTTCTTGTCGCTTAGTTTACCGCTTAGGCTAGGGATTTGCTCGATATCCGGTGTCCAAAGTTGATCAAATTGACGAGCATGATAACGTACAAAAGCATCGACAGCCCATTGACCTGAATGCCCAACGGGTAGATGCCATTGGTGCGAAATCAGCGCACAAGGAACCTCAGGTGCTTTTACTCCATAGCAATTGTCACTCACGATGTGCGTAATGTCATGTCTGGTGACAAATGATTGTGTCCACTGGCGTTCAGCTTGAATGTTGCGCAAAAAACCCGGTACCTGAAGAGCGATCCATAACCGGTTGCCATGTTTGGAGTAAATTATTTCCTGATTGGGCTTCTCATGAAATGCCACATCGGAATGAGCGCACTGGCTGCGTAAAAATTGCAACGCAACGCCTTTGGATGCTACGTGAACAACCCATCCGCTGCGCCTGGCATGCTCAATCAATGGCAGTGTCCGCGTAGCGTGTCCCATGCCCCAATTGAGCACGGTGAATAAAAGCCGAGGTGATGTGGAATCCGAAGTGCTCATCACCGCGTAAGTTCCGTAATTTTACCCAATCTATGGGCAAAGGTAAATTGGTCAAATGGCAGGAGCTCGCAACCTTCGAAAGGGTTTTTGAGCCAACGTTGCAGGAAGCTGTGGACGGCAAAGATTTTGAACTGAAAGGTTCTTGGTCTCAAAAGGTTTTTGGCAATGATCATCCCATTGTCCTTGAACTGGGATGCGGCAAAGGGGAGTACACGCTGGCGCAAGCGCGCAAGGACCCCAAGCGGAACTTCATTGGTGTGGATATCAAGGGGCAGCGTGTATGGCGTGGAGCCAAAACGGCCAATGAAGAGGAAATGCAAAACGTCGCTTTTTTGCGCACGCGCATTGAATTTGTGGACCGTTACTTCGGTCCCAACGAAGTCAGTGAAATCTGGTTGACTTTCAGTGACCCCCAACCGAAAGACGAGAAAGGGACGAAACGCATTACCTCATCTGTTTTCATTGAGAAGCGGTATCGCAATTTTCTGAAGCCGGGCAGCCTGATTCACGTCAAAAGTGATAGCCCCTTGTTGTATCAAATGACCAAAGAGGGATACGAAGAGGCCGGCTATGAGATGTTGTATGATAGCAGCGACGTCTACGGAGAATTGATTCATCGCGTTCCAGATGATTTGCGTGAATTGTTAGAGGTAAAGACGTTTTACGAGCAAATGTGGCTGGAGGAAGGAAGGAAAATTCACTACCTCCAAATTCGTATTTAAATGTCCAAAGTGGATGTGTTTCAATGCGATGTATTTGCCCTTACGCGTGCCATTCCATATGGTCGAGTGACATCGTATGGAGCTATTGCACGGAGCATTGGAGCGGCTGGAGCCTCAAGGCGGGTAGGATGGGTGCTCAACACCAGTTTCAATGCTGTACCGCCGGTTCCGGCCCACCGGGTGGTCAATCGTCAGGGGATGCTCACAGGACGTATGCATTTCCCCGAGGATCATCCGATGGAGGTTCAGCTCAAATCGGAAGGAGTTGAAGTTCGCGATCACGCAGTAGTGAATTTTGCAGAGAAGTTCTGGGACCCTCAAGTCGAATGGTTGGATTGAACGTAAAATGAAGAATAGCATGACAAAGGAAGCGGTGTTGGATGCGTTGCGGCTCGTCATTGACCCTGAATTGGGCAAGGACTTGGTCACATTGGATTTTGTGGTATCCATTGAGGTCGGAGAATCGGGTGTCCAGGTTGAGGTGAAATCATCCAATCCTGCGATGCATGCGCGCACCCGGTTGCAAGAGGCTGTGGAGTTTGCATTGGAACGAACGTTTGGTCAAGAAGTGGCTGTTGAGGTGACCGTCTCTACATTGAAAAAGGAAGAACGCACATCGGAAACACGAAAAGTGCTTCCCGGCGTGAAACAGATTATAGCGATCGCATCGGGCAAAGGGGGGGTTGGAAAAAGCACGGTGGCGTCTAATTTGGCGGTGGGTTTGGTGCAACTTGGATACAAGGTTGGATTATGCGATGCGGACATTTACGGACCGAGCATCCCGACGATGTTCGATGTTACCAAAGAAAAGCCAGCTCCGATTGAAGTAGGAGATCGAACACTTATCCAGCCCGTTGAACAGTATGGAGTCAAGGTGCTGTCCATTGGTTTTTTTGCTGATCCCGACCAAGCCATTGTTTGGCGCGGTCCCATGGCGAGTCGCGCATTGACCCAGTTGTTTACGGATACGCACTGGGGTGATTTGGATTTTATGCTCATCGACTTACCTCCAGGTACAGGAGATATTCACTTATCGTTGGTACAGGAGGTTCCGTTGACTGGAGCTGTGGTTGTGAGCACACCCCAAGAGGTGGCTTTGGCGGATGCGCGCAAGGGTGTGGGCATGTTTCGTTTGGAAAGTGTCCAAGTGCCGGTTCTGGGGATTATTGAGAACATGGCTTATTTCGTTCCGCCGGATGCTCCTGAAAAACGATACGACATATTCGGAACCGATGGAGCTAAACGCCTTTCGGATGCGTTAGGTGTGCCATTCTTAGGGGAGTTGCCGCTCATGCAAACAATTCGAGAAGCGGGGGATGCCGGCCGTCCGGCCATGCTTCAAGGAGATTCGCTAGCGGCTGCGGCATTCCGTCTTGTCTTGTCTAACTTGCTGAAACAATTGGGAAAAAACGTCGAATGATGTTAGACCACACTTCAATGGAAAATCTAAAAGGCCGCGTGCAGCGTGCACTAACGGATTTACGTCCCTACCTCGAAGCCGATGGAGGAGATATCCAGTTGGTCGAAATCACCAAGGACCTCTGTGTGAAGGTGGAGTTGCACGGCGCATGTGCCGATTGTCATATGATCCACATGACCATGAAAGGAGGAGTAGAACGGGCAATCCGCCAAGCGGCTCCTGAAATCACAAAAGTAGAGGCCATCAATTGGCCAGCATCTTAATCGCGAATTATCCTAGAACATCCGGTGCATTCCTTTTGTTGCATCATTACTTTCGCGCTGTCGAAAATTCCATGAAGGAATTTATTGAACGGGTAGAACCATTGCCATGATCCAAACGGACATTCTCATCATTGGAGCCGGACCTTGCGGCTTATTCACCGTATTTGAAGCGGGCTTGCTCAAACTGCGTTGTCACTTAATCGATGCTTTGCCTCAAGCAGGCGGACAGTGTTCGGAAATATATCCGAAGAAGCCCATCTATGATATTCCGGCGTATCCCTCCATTTTAGCAGGGGACCTGGTCGATAAACTGATGGAGCAAGCGGCTCCTTTTCAGCCAGGATTCACCTTGGGTGAGCGCGCTGAAACCATCGAAAAGGACGCGGAAGATCAATTTATTTTAACAACGAACCGCGGGACGAAACACCGCGCTCCGATCATCGCTATTGCGGGGGGATTAGGATGCTTTGAGCCTCGTAAACCGCCTGTTCCAGGACTCTCTGCATTTGAGGATCGCGGAGTGGAGTACATCATCAAGGACCCTGAGTTTTATCGCGAGAAGCGGGTTGTCATCAGTGGTGGAGGAGACTCTGCTTTGGATTGGGCCATTTTCCTTGCGGAGGGTGTAGCGTCGCATGTGACGCTCATTCACCGCCGTCAAGAATTTAGAGGGCATCTGGACAGCGTGCAGAAGGCTATGGATTTGGCGCAAGCAGGAAAAATTCAGTTGCTCACAGACTCGGAAGTGACAGAAGCACACGGCGATGGTGCGCTGCAGACTTTGGTGGTCAAGCACAAGACTGAAGGGGAGCGCACGCTCGAGACAGACCATTGGGTTCCACTCTTCGGATTGAGTCCAAAACTAGGTCCGATCTCAGATTGGAATCTCAATGTCACCAAGAATGCTGTAGAGGTAGACACGTTCGATTACAGCACGAATATCCCCGGCATATATGCCATAGGGGATATCAACACCTATCCGGGCAAGTTGAAGCTCATCTTGTGCGGTTTCCATGAGGCGACGTTGATGGTGCAAAGTGCCTTTAAACGGATTTATCCGGATAAGAACTTGGTCTTGAAATACACCACGGTCAACGGCGTTAACGGTTTTTAAGCGAACGGAATGGATCACATCATTGAAGTCAATGTCATCGATCGGGATGGCCAACTCCACAAACTGGAGGCCCCCACGGACATGGGGATGAACATGATGGAGTTGTGCAAAAGCGCTGAACTTCCCGTAGAAGGAACGTGCGGTGGCATGGCCATGTGTGCCAGTTGTCACATGTATGTGGAAAGCAGTCACGACGTTCCTGAGAAATCGGATGATGAAGAGGACATGCTTGACGAAGCGTTCTTTGTTGAAGACAACAGCCGATTGGGTTGCCAAATCTATTTGGCAGATGCCTTAGATGGTCTTACGGTTCGCCTCGCTCCAGTGGGGCAGTAAGACGCTAACCGTTGGTCGCTTCGAAGACGACTCGAGGATTCATGGGCTCACCGCTTTGAAGCCATTGCTGAACCAATGCTGATTTGCCGATCGCTTGCAAGCTGTCCATGTGACGTTCAGCGTGCGCATCGGAGCAAATCATCTTGACGATCCCTTTTTCAATCAGTGTCTTCGCGACTTGGTACGTTTCTGGGCCATACGCTCCGGCCAGAGAAGCCCCGTTGACAGTGATCCAAACCCCGCGATCCTGGAGACTCTCAAATTCATTGAGCTGCCGATGCCAATATGGATAACGCTCAGCGTGAGCCAAAACCGGAGTGTAACCAGCCATTTGCAAGTCAAAAAGCACTTGTTGGTGGTTAATCGGCGGCTCATGGAAGCCAAATTCAAACAAGACACATCGAATGGCTCGCCCATTTTCGTCTAGCGCTGGAAACC
>JAPKAW010000115.1 GCA_028825055.1 Flavobacteriales bacterium
GTCATCCACAGAAATTCCAAAGGCAATGCTAAAGACCAAAATCGTAGACGGCTTAATCGGAATACCGGTCCACCCCATGAATCCGGCGGTGAAAAGCAAAGGGAATAAATTGGGGATGAGTGCTATGCCCACCATGCGAGCAGATTTGAACAACCACGCCATCATCAAAGCGATAACACAAATCGCAAGTGCGATGGAAATCCCCAGGTTGCGAACCATGTAGCTGGTCCCTTCCAAAAACACCATGCTAGTCCCGGTAAGGATGAGGTTAAATTTCTCAGGAGGAAAAAGACTATCGAGACGAGGCCGCAATTCCTGCATCAAGTCCCGCATCTCCAACGTCCCCACATCTGCCATTTGCGTCGAGATTCGCGTCATGGACTGAGTGGAATCAAAAAAGTTCGCCATCACATCGTTCGATGATGAAGAACCCTCTGCTGCCTCTGCAGTCCCCCGGATCCAGGGTCCAATGAACGAACGTTCTTGTCGGGAAGGCAAGCGGTAGCGTGCAGGCGAACCACCATAAAACGCCTGTGTTGCAAATTTGCTCGCATCGACCGCGCTAATGGATCTGCTGAATTCAGGGTACTCCTTCAGGATTCCTTGCAGTGATTCAATGCGTTTTAACACCTTTGGGTTGGTCGCCCCATTCGTTTTTCGCGTATCCACAACCATTTCAAAAGGCATGGCCCCGTTGAACCGCTGTTCCATCCACTTCAAATCGCGAATGACCCGGTCATCATCAGGCAAGTCATCCACGATATTTCCAGTGGTGACCATTTGGGAGATCCCCGCTACGCTAAACAAGAAAATGACCAAAGCTCCGGCATACACCTGCGGTCTTTTTTCCTGGACTATTCTCACCAAGTGGTTGACAAAAACGAACATCCATCGGCGATCCAAATGCCGCGTGTGCTTGACCCGAGGAGCAGGTAGAAATGTCATCAACGCTGGAATCACGATGATCGAGATGACAAAAACAACCAAAATATTGATGGCCGCCACCACACCAAACTGACGGAGCATATCACTATGCGTGAAAATAAACGTCGCAAAGCCGAGTGCAGTAGTGCAGTTAGTGAGCAACGTGGCATTGCCAACTTTGACCACCATGCGTTGCAATGCCATGGCCTTGTTCCCGTGACGCTTGTACTCTGCATGGTATTTGTTGACCAAATAAATGCAGTTGGGAACACCGATGACAATCATTAAAGGAGGGATCAAGCTCATCAACAAGTTCACCGGAAAATCAAGCAATGAAATCGTCCCCAAGGACCAAATCACCCCCATACCAACCACCAGCAAACTCACTCCAGTGATGATTGGGTTTCGGAAAAATAACAAGAGCAGCAAGGCCGTCACCAACATGGCTGCACCGATAAACCACCCAATTTCTCCTTTGACCTTGTTGGTCATTTCAGTTCGGATGAAGGGCAGCCCACTGATCGCCAAATCAATACCGTGCTCCTCGCTCCATCGATCGGTCAAAGCGACTATATCTTCAACGACCGTTCCTCGCTTTTTTGAGTTGAACAAATCCGCATCCAGAAAGACCGTCAAAAGAGTCGCATCCCCGCGTTTTGTGTACAGTAGGCCCTCATAAAAAGGCAGCGACTCCACTTGATCAAATAGGTTCTGTACAAAGACTGAGTCAACCGAACCACCAACCTGCATGGCGCCGGATTCAACAAGAGGTCTCAGCGCAAATCGACGCAACGCTGTATCCTTCTCCAAGCTAAAGGAGTGGGTGATGGAGAATACACTGTCAATGAGCGAAAGCGGGACAAAATTGTCCAGGCCATCATCGATGGTGTCGCGACTTGTGTCCATTAGACGAATTGACTCCGCCAACTCATACCATGCTTGAATTCCTGCCGGAGTCCTCAGCACACGGGCATCCGCACCGATGAGTAAAACATTGCCCTCTGTTCCGAAATTTTCAATGAAGCGCTCATACTCAATCGCCGTGGAATCCGTTGAAGGCAACAAGCCTCCGAACGTGTATTGCAACCTCAAGTTCGGAATCTGCAAAGCCATCAAAACGGTTAGGCACCCGATGATGATTAGCAGCAATAGGCGCTGCCTAAGTAATACGGATGCAATGCGATTCCAGATCAACGAAGCATTGATTTTGAGGCGATTTGAGGCATGTTCATAGGCGACTCAACGCAGGGAATACCCGGCTGCAACCGCGTTACAAAGAAACATATTTTTTCCTTGACAATAGCAGTCGCTAAACACGGGTCTACTGCCATCATTGCGAGGTGTTCGCTTTACCTTTGCATCATGGAATCTTACGATGTTATCGTCATCGGCAGCGGACCTGGAGGGTACGTCGCTGCTATTCGCTCAGCACAATTGGGAAACAAAACTGCGCTGGTTGAGAAATACAGCTCGCTTGGGGGCACCTGCTTGAATGTTGGTTGCATCCCGTCTAAAGCGCTTTTGGATAGCTCAGAGCACTATCACCAGGCCCTGCATCAGTTTTCAGAACACGGCATTCACGCCACAGACTGGAAGCTTGACTTCAAACAAATGATCTCCCGCAAGGCGGGCGTTGTTGAGCAAACGGTTGCAGGAATTGATTTCCTGATGAAAAAAAACGGAATCGACGTGCACACGGGAATCGGCTCTTTTGTCGATGCCCACACCATTGCTATTACACCGAATAAGGGCAAAGCCACCTCGATCAGCGGAAAGCACATCATCATTGCCACGGGATCAAAGCCTGCATCCCTGCCCTTCATTAATGTGGACAAAAAGCGAGTCATCACATCGACCGAAGCTTTAAGTCTAAAGGACTTGCCCAAGCATATGGTGGTTATTGGCGGAGGGGTAATCGGATTGGAACTCGGGAGTGTTTATGCTCGTTTGGGCACGGAAGTTCACGTTGTTGAATACCAAGACACCATCATTCCAACCATGGACCGCACAATGGGCAAAGAGCTCATGCGTTCAATGAAAAAGTTAGGCGTCAAATTCCATCTTCAGCATGGGGTCAAAGAGGTCAAAGCGAGCGCGAAAGGCGTTGTGGTCAAAGCAGACAATAAGAAAGGGCAAGAGGTGGAGTGGAAAACGGATTATTGCCTCGTTTCGGTTGGACGAAGACCCTTTACCGCCGGTCTCAATGTTGAGGCCGCTGGACTTTCTTTGGATGAGCGCGGACGCATTCCTGTGGACCAGCAGATGCGTACAGCCGTTCCTCACATATTCGCCATCGGTGATGTTGTTCGCGGTGCCATGCTCGCGCACAAGGCCGAGGAAGAAGGTGTTGTAGCCGCAGAGGTCATCGCAGGACAGCATCCGCACATCGACTACAATTTAATTCCAAATGTGGTGTACACATGGCCCGAAGTGGCCGGAGTAGGTCAGACAGAGGAACAATTAAAGGCGTCGGAAGTCCCCTACAAATCAGGATCATTCCCGTTCAAGGCCAGTGGAAGGGCACGTGCCTCAATGGATACAGATGGTTCAGTAAAGGTCCTGGCACACGCCGACACCGATGAAATATTGGGGATTCATATCTGCGGACCGCGGGCTGCTGACATGATTGCGGAAGCTGTCGTCGCTATGGAATTCCGTGCTACTGCGGAGGACATCAGCCGCATGTCACACGCACACCCTACATTCACTGAAGCGATCAAAGAAGCTGCACTTGCTGCAACAGACAACCGTGCGTTGCACATCTGATGAAATGGCTTTGAGCTCAAAGAAGCGACAACGTGGAGCTGACCTGACAAAATTGATCGTGGCATTGAACCACGAGGCCTCCAACTTGTTGTTTTATCTACTATGAAAACAGGCATTCTATTGATCAACTTGGGGACACCAGACGCCCCAAAACCTGGAGCTGTCGCACGTTATCTCCGCGAATTTCTCGGTGACGAACGGGTCATTGATATCCCGTGGCTTCCCCGGAAGTTATTGGTCAATGGCATCATTGCCCCTATCCGAAGCTTTCGAAGCGCCCGAGAATACAAGAAGGTTTGGACCGATCAAGGGTCGCCCTTGCTTATTCACGGAGAAAAGGTTCGGGATCTGCTCCAGACCCGCATGGACCGACCTGAAATGGTCACCGCATTTGAAGGTGAAGTCACGGTAGAATTAGCCATGCGCTACCAAACCCCATCAATGGATGTCGTTTTGAAGCGGATGCAAGCGGATCATTATGACCGCATTGTTATCCTGCCACTCTATGCACAGTATGCATCCGCATCTACCGGGTCAACCCTGCAAAGAGCCTTTGAAATCATTAGCAAGTGGTACGTGATTCCCGATGTGACTTCCATTAGCCAGTATTGGGATTTCCCCGGCTATCTCGATGGGTTTGAACTCCGGGCTAAAGCGTTCGACCTAAAAGCATACGATCATATTTTGTTTAGCTACCATGGTCTGCCTGAACGACAACTGGACAAAGTATACGACGATCGGCAGTGTTCCATTCACAGCTGTGAGGTTGAAATCAATGACGAAAACAAGTTCTGTTATAAAGCTACTTGCTATGCTACAACGCGTGCACTGGCAGAGCGGCTTCAAATACCAGCTGATCGCTATACCGTCTGCTTCCAATCCCGTTTAGGGGGCGGATGGGTCGAACCATTCAGTGACAAAGTCATTGAAGAACGTGCTGAAAAAGGCGATCAAAAACTCCTTGTTTTTAGCCCAGCTTTTGTGGCCGATTGTCTCGAAACCATTGTGGAAATTGGAGAAGAGTACGTCGAGTTATTTGAAGAAAAAGGAGGCAAACAGCTTGACTTCGTTCCAAGTCTGAATGACCACCCTCGCTGGATACAAGGATTGGAAGAACTGGTGTTGAGCAAGATTGGCAAGGCTTAAACGATTCATCCGTCGAACCCGATACACTGCGTATCTTCCTCCCGTGGAATCTCAAATCGCCGAAAATCCAACCCTGTCTACCAGCATTGCTCAGCGCAAATTGCCGGATTTGTCTGCGTGGTTTGAACGTGAAGAACATGCATTCCTGCTTTACGATGAGCAGCCACAAGGCCGCTGTTTGTTTGCCATTGGGTCACGGCGGTCGTTCACGTGGGGATTGGAACAACCCGGATGCATCGAAGCGTGGTCCAGATTTGTGAAGCCTGGAGCAGATCGCTCTGGGTGGACGTTTGGGTGGATCGGGTATGACTTGAAAAACATCCTGGAAGAGGTCAGTTCCCGTCGAACTGATAGCGCGGGATTTCCTGTGATGCACTGGGTCGAACCGCGCATTGTCGTGGAATGGGGCGGAGACCTTGAGCATCCTAAATTGGTGTTGGGCGAAAACGAACCCGACGCGCATGCCGCATTGGAATCAGTCCTGCACGAAGCCCCTTCAGAAACACCCTCCTCAGAGCGTATTTCCTTGCGCCCACGATGGGACCGTTCGACCTATCTGCAGCGCGTTCAACGCGTCAAAAAACACATTCAACGCGGTGATGTGTACGAATTGAACTTGTGCCAGGAATACCATGGGAATGGCAAAATCGACTATCCCTGGAATGCGTATGTGCGTCTGCAGCGGAAAACACGTGCTCCATACAGTGCACTGATTAAGGCAGGTGAATTTGACTTGCTCTGTGGCTCGCCCGAATTGTTCTTGAAAAAACGTGGGAAGCGGATCACATCCTCACCCATCAAAGGCACAATTCGGCGAGGTCAAAACGCTGAAGAAGATGAAATCCTTGCGCATCAGTTGTATCACGACACCAAGGAGCGTGCCGAAAACGTAATGATTTGCGACCTCGTGCGCAACGATCTGAGTAAAATCGCTGCGCCTGGCACCGTTAGTGTACCCGAATTGTTTGGAATTCACCGATTTCAGACCGTCCACCAAATGATTTCTTCGGTGCAATGTGACATCGCCGAAGGCGTTGAAATCAGTGACATTATCAAGGCCACGTTCCCTATGGGATCGATGACGGGAGCTCCCAAAATT
>JAPKAW010000116.1 GCA_028825055.1 Flavobacteriales bacterium
CATAACCAAAAGAGCATCAACGGCTTACAACGAGTGGACATCACAATTCCAAACCACACCCCAGTTCCTTAACGCAAAGTCTTGGACTCCGCCAGCTCCTAGGCTGCAGGTTAAGGAAGATTCATAAACCAAACCAATAAATTGTCTGACCGTCGGGGTTACACTCTCCGAAGATTGATAGGAGCCCTAGTAAATCTGTAACATTCACACAGCCATCTAAGTTGCCGTCATAAGCCGGCGAAGAGGCCGGCTGACCAACACATGTCTGACTAGATTCACTCCAAAGCTTTCCAGTACCACCGTATTCCTTGGGGTCCATATCCTGCGCACTTCAAGCCAATGCCAAGCAGCACGCGACCGCGGTAAATAAGTGTTTCATCATGATTGGTTTGCAAATACAATACCCATCGATGCGTGGCCATTGGCAAAAAAGAAGCGCAAGGCCTCCTATATCCCCGCAAACTTGCAGATTTCACCTTTTACACCTCAGACTAAAAGGGGCGCATGAGCAATTCTCGTGGTGACCGTTTCCGGATGAAAAACAGCTCTTCAAGCATTTCAAAGAATTGAAATTAATGCACCATCGTCACTGAACGATGAAGGTCCCATTCCGTGCACCGTCCACTCGTACGGTGTACACACCAGGGTCCCACGAGCCCACATCGACGATGGCCTGTCCTTCATATTCCGATTGCAAGACTCTCTTGCCTGATTGATCAACAATGGTCACAGTGACCGGATTGTTAGTTCCACAGGCAATGGTAATCTTGTCACTCGCCGGATTCGGGTAGATGAGCAGCTCATCCTGACTCGAATTTTCTCCCACAGAAGTGTAGTTATAATTAAATCGGTAAACCTGACCATCCTCAGGCCATGCAGTCCATCCTGTAAAGTCTTCACTGGCCTGCAATAGGTCGAATTCGACATCATCGTACAGCGGGAAATCCGGCTCACCAGGTTCACCGTTTGCCCAAAAAAAGTTCGCAGTAAAAAGTTCCCAATTGTAGAAACTAGAGAGTCCGGCAGACATAGAGCTCCAAAATGATATCTCATTGATATCCGTCACCGTATTCGGGCCGTAGTGAATTTCAATGGTCCCGTTTTCGTACAACCATATTTGAAAATTAGCGGTCGATGGAGCGGCACCAATCATCATCATTTCATAGTCAAAGCCTACGTTATTGAATTCGAGTTTGAAGATGCGATCTGGGGATTCGCCTACCGTCGTGTGCAGATGTATTGATCCCTGCTCCACCGAGTCTTCTACAATCAGAATGTCACTGATGTCCATCGTCGTCCCGCTAATCAAATGAAAAGCCTGTGATCCATCCGCTTCTTCCGTATACGCTTCTATTCCCCCACCCACGTCAGTCAACCTCAACAAATCAGAAGAACTTCCAAAGCATGGAAAGGAAAACGGCACATCCAAAACCACAATAGGTACATCCCATAATTCTCCCAAATTCAAGGACAGCCCATTTTCCAATGGCACATAAACGTCCGTGAATACTTCTGCGGTGTAGGGCATTTCGTCTTGTCCCCAGCTCAATAAGGAGCACATCATTCCAAAGACAAATCCAAGTGCGATTCTCTTCATCTTATTTAATTTTACTGTAAGTGCCATCATCAAACCTAATGCATCTGATGTGAAAGTAGGCTATTCGAATGAACTTCTATATCGTCAAGACCTAGCTACACCTTTGCGTAGGAAGCCCGCTAGCAAATTGGCAAAAGAAAAAGAATTCAGATTCAAAGCACTGATATTGTATCTGCTCATTCTAAAGGAACAAAAAGATTCCACTCATGTCAAGCACTTGCCTCACCTAGATTCCTTTGTATCACCCAGAAAAACAGTGAACCCCGCCACACACGTGACCTAGGAGGAGTTTGTTGGCAAGAGAGGCAAACAACTGACCTATGAAGGCATGAAGCACATTCAATATCCAATACGCTATTGGAGTTTTTGATCCATTGATCACCCTTCGCTTGGCATCCTTTGCATCAGCTGATGGTTTCGTAGACGCTATGTCAAAGAGCAGAGCAAGCGCCTTCTGCATCCTTGCCCGCTTGTGTCTTTTGACAAACGAATCCGATCGTCACTCAGCAATGCAAAAATGCGGCGTTGACCTCCAGAACTCTCCAGGTTGACCTACACCGCTGACAACACGCACACTGTAACAACAATTCGCTTCCAATGTGGTCGGTAGATCAAAGACCTCCACACCACCCTCAAATACCACCCACCAATCCAATTCGTATACTTCTGAATTTTCATGAAAGATGGCAACCCGATCTGCTTGAAAGGTTCCTCCATCGCTTTCAACCCGTATTTGCCCTCCACTACAAAAAGAATTGGTGGAAATATCCAGATCCGGAATGACTGAAAGCGCAACGCATTCGATGGATTCAACATTTGGAAAAACACAGGATTGATTGCCTTCATTGAAGTCTTTCAAGCATCCTGAGTTCAAAATCAAAAGAAGAAACAGAAGAAATGAATCAGCTCTCATGGCTACAATGACCTTGGATTGAATAACCTGGTAAAACACCCTGCGCGCCTAGTGCCCCCCTGCTAAAAACGAAGACAACACGTGAAGACTAAAATTCGGCTGAATAGGACCATCAAAAGGCTGGGAAACTCCGATTTTGATGTCCAACAAGGGGTTAAAATTGTATCCTAACTCCACCCCTCCAAGCGATTGCAACCAACGCTGCCCAGTAAGGGCTGTTTCCTCATCACCAACAAAAGACACCCGATTGGTGTACGTCGGGTCCACTAGTCCAAAAAACGAATAAAATTGGGCCGTTCCGACGAGGTTTAGACTCACCCTGGACGACTTCGGCATGACATCAAAATACGCCGACGCGGAATGCGATGTAAAGGAAGATGTCGCCGATTCAGACCATTGATTACTTTCAGCGATTGTTACGGCTTTGAGCAATCCAATGCCAACGTCGAGTCCCCACCTCCCTTTTTGCAATCCCATTGTGATTTGATCACACAGCAAAGCCTCTGAGTACCGGAATGGGTATTCCTGCAATCCGTAATCGTATGCACCGAAAAAGGGATGCAAATCCTGCGGCGACCAGGACGTAGTCGTCATCATATGAAATGGCAATTCTTCAAACGTCACATATGCAGAACGAAAGCCAACATTCAATTTCAATGGAGCCGCCTTATCGCGGACGCTCACCCGTTGCAATACTTTCTTATTGATTGCAGCACTTTTAGCTGCTTTTTTTTCGTCGTATTGAACCGTAAGAATGCTCAAGTCTAAGTTCTCTGCTCCAAGACCAAGCTCTATCGAATGCTGGGCTTTGGCGACCTTCTGACCAGCCTTTGGAAAATGTAAAACACCCAGATTTCCCCAAAACGAGTCCGACGAAAGCCCGAGCATAGGCGTAGTATAGCTCACCGCATTCAAAGGAATCTCAATCCTCCTTGACGTCTTCACACCGTGCAAATCGATCCCATCCAGAATCCTAAAAGCTGAAAATTCTTGCAACAATCGAGATTTTATGACATCCATCAATCGACTGACTTCCGTTGTTCTAAAAAATAGATCGAACCTTCTCCCGTTGGCTATAATGGCCATCGAATGTGATTTTAACCCCAAGGCATCTCGCGATTTTTTCTCCCGAGTAGTCAACGCAATTTCTTCAAGAGACTTCACAACGTACGTAGACAAGGAAGTGATATTGTGATTCGTCTTTGACTGACATTGAATGGTAACGACCGCTTGAACCCCTTGATAATTCACCGTAGACGCATCCATTGAAAAATCCACAACACCTTCAAATTTCGATTCCAAAGAAGATTCTAAAGCCCGAATCAGTTCTCTTTCAATCGCATCTGACTTTTGTTTTTGTTTGACATTCAACGACCACTTCTCTGCATCAAACGAAATCGACTTTCCTGAGGCTTCCTCCACTTTATTCATGAAGTCAACCGATTGTTCCTTTGACACTCTGATCTCAACCTCTAAATACACCTCATCGCCAACAACTCGCTCAGAAATGATCTCGTAATCTAGGATATTTCCTTGCGTAAGACGCGTGATCTCATCCTTCACGACATCATCTGATTCGATGATGGTCTCTGAAGTGATATAGGCCCCAAATGATTGCGTTAAGCCATTCGTAAGAGCCACCCCCAAAGCGTCCTGATAGTTTTTTCCCACACCCTGATCGCGAATAACGACGACTCCATTGGCCGATTGCCCCATCACCAGAGTCGGGCAAATAATGAAGAGCAGTACCCATAAATTCAATCGAGAATACACCCTCATTTCATCATTTTTGTACAACCCAACCGACCCACTTTGAACGCCATTAGCAAAAACTCTTCCGTCTTAGGAAGCTTAAACGACGCGTGCGTTCAATGGCAAGATAAAGGAATGACAAAGATTCTTTTTTTTTTCTTGAACTAACTTCCGGCAAAACAATGACATCATCATTAATTTACTCCCTGTGAGAATCGCAAAACAACTTTTCGGAATTGAACGTGATGTCTTTGGCTATCGTTTCATCGCAACCATGATGCTTCTTGGCCTTACACACGTTGCGACAGCACAACAGCCTCCCGATTGGGTTCAATCCAGGCCCATGGACCAATCGAGTTACATCGGAATTGGTATGGCTTCCAAATCAAATCTGAATTACGTTCAAGAAGCACGAGATCAGGCATTGACCGATATCGCGCACCAAATCTCCGTGTCCATTTCGAGCGAAAATTCCTTGCAAGAGCGGGAGGATAACGAAGTCTACAGCCGCCAATTCACCTCAACAACCCGAAGCGAAACAAGCTTGGATTTGGAATTCTACGAGGTGATTGATGCTTTCAATGGGGAAGATGAATACCACGTTTTCCTCAAATTAAACAAGGAGCAATACGCCAAGTCCTTGCAAGCTTCAAAAGCTGAGCATGCGCGAATCGTAGATTGCCATCAAAACGAATCTTCACTTATCGCAACGCTAAAATCGAAATTTCAAGGAGTCCCAACTGATGGTGCGCGGTATGTATACTTGGGTGAATGCCACTACCTGGTCGGTATCGGAACATCATCGATTGGCTCGAAGTCCAATTCGGACCTGGCTCGAATCGGTCAAGTAAAAGCACAAAGGGCGGTTTCCCTTTTAATCAACGGAAGCGAAATCACTTCGGAGACCATTATTTCAACATCGGAAACCATCACCGATGACATGGTCTCCTTTTCAGAATCATTTCGCGATGAAATCAATGAACGATCCACAGGATTCGTTCAGGGAATGCAAAAGCTAACGAGTTTCTCTTCCGATGACGGCCTGACTTTTGTCTTCGTGATTTTTGATGTGCTTGAATCGAGATGACAGCGAGCGGAAGCATGGCATTTCCGAATGAAAATTGCTCAGGTTAGATTCATATCTATTTAATTGTAAGAAAGGCATTTTTGTTTCTCCAAACCCCCGTTTCAATTAACCTCTTTGGACACATCGTTGGCATCGTCGGAGCCATCCACTGCATGCAGGCTCATATCGAGCTTTCCGGGCTTGGCGTACTGCCGGAAATAACCTTGGAAAAGACGCAGCTGGAAAAGCACAAGTCATGCTCACCTGCCATTTGGCTGAGGCCTGTTAGATTCCTTAAGCGGTCGCACATCCGATCATCCGCAACTGTTATGAATGGCAAGGCGTGGACACACTCACCAAGAACCCACCCATTGTAGATTCAACGTCCTTTCGAGTGACGAAGATGCGCATGTTACCAGCGGAGTAATTCTTGGGCGACGCTATGGGCGACACTTTATTCAATCTACTATTTATCAACACTTTAGAAGTGTTAAGAGTGGAGCCAGGGGAAGTATGATACCCCCCTAAATTCCACAACATTGATGGGGGTTGCAGCGCTTCGCTCTTTTGGAGCATCCTTCTGAGTAACCTTT
>JAPKAW010000117.1 GCA_028825055.1 Flavobacteriales bacterium
TTCAAATCCTTCTTCATAAAGGACATCCTGAGAAAAAACGGTAACGCTTGTTACCAAACCAGCTAACAGTAAAAAGTTTTTCATTCTTGAGAGTTTATCGTATTGCAATATACGAAAATGAGCGTAACATTTCCTTATTTACATCAGGCCCAACCTAATAGCAGCGTTAAATTCGCTCAATGAACTGGGAAGGAAATTTACGTAAGATGCATGTAGAATTGGGTGCTTCGCTTAGAAACGAGGTGCTATATCGATGGGCAGGTTCGGATGTTCTCGAATCGATGACCGCAATCGATCCGCATCTTTGGATTGGCCAAGAGATAACACTTGAATTTGATGGTGCAATTCATTGTTTAGCAACTGGCAAGCGAATTCGAAAGACCTATGGAGAAGGCTTGAGTTACGACGCGTGGATCAACGCTCCTCAAGCTGTAGAAAGTGTGTTTAACCCAGAATTAAGTCGAATCCATGAAGGTGTGGCTCTTCGTGATCGTGAATGGGAAGAAGCACACCATAACCAGCCACATGTTGTATATATAAGCCACACTAGCGGATTGAAGGTAGGTGTGACGCGAAGTACCAACGTCCCGTACCGATGGATCGATCAGGGTGCTGCTGGTGCCATTGTTATTGCGAATACGCCCTACCGACAGCTGGCAGGTGAGCTGGAAGTGGCGTTGAAGCCACATATGGCCGATAAGACCAATTTCAGAAAAATGCTCGCCCAAGTCGATTTTGACGCTAAGCTTTTATTGGATGCACGGGAGGACGCGTTCGAATGGCTCGGAGAAGCGTATGAAAGTTTTTTCGAAGACGAGGCGCCGGCGTTAGAAATCACGTATCCAGTTTTATCTTATCCCGCCAAAATAAAGAGCATTCGTTTGGATAAGGTCTCTCGCTTCACTGGAGTTTTATTGGGAATCAAAGGGCAGTACTTGCTCTTTGATGAGAATCGAGTGTTCAATGTTCGCAACCACGCGGGATACCGAGTAAAATTGAGCTGGTAATCAGTTCATGCTGGGATCGCTCGGGGCATTGGCAATGTGCGCGTAATCGCGCCCCATGCTCCGGATGAGTCCCTTCCAATAATCGTCCTCTTCAGTTTTTGTATCCATGATGGTTTCAATGGATGCATCTGCAACAAACCACGACTTGCTCTCAATTTCGTCTGCAAGTTGTCCAGAAGTCCAGCCAGCGTAGCCTACAAAAAAACGCAATTCTCGATTCGAGATAACTCCGTCGGTGACCGCTTTTTTAAGCCAGTCAAAATCGCCCCCCATGAAAAGGCCTTCTTTAACTTGAATGGCTCCTGGTAATCGTTCACAGCAGTGGAGGTAATACAAGTTCGAATTTTTGACTGGGCCACCTAAGCTAATTCGAGCTTGCCATTTTGGCATTTCTTGAAGCAACTCTTGCAAATCAACTTCGATGAAGTTATTCAAGACAAACCCAAATGAACTTTCGTCGTTATGCTCACAGAGAAGCACGGCTTTTCTCCCGAAGTAGGCGTCATCCAAGAAGGGCTCGGATAACAAGACTTGTCCGGGCTTGGGCTCGACCGCTGATGCGGGTGTAAATCGAATCATGGTGCGAAGTTCCGACTTTTGAGTCAAATTTGACAAATGGAAATGAGTTCAATGCACCAAAGTGTCAAATCAGGGACATTCGCGTGTCGGGCTCTTTGGGGTCTATTTGTATGTCTCTCGTTTACCGCCAACTCACAGTCAACTGCGTTTGGGGAGGATCCTACTGTGTTATTGCAGAACAATGTAACACCGACATGGTCAGAGGCGATTGCAGCATTTCAGACTTTAGCTGACGACCACTTGGATGCCACGCTAATTCAAGTTGGAAAGAGCGATGTTGGCAGACCGATTCACGCATTTGTCTTTTCGCCTGGTGCCGATCAGGTCACCTCATTCGAAATGCTCGAGTCATTCATGGCTTCTTCGAGTGAGCGCATGGGTATGCTTGTAAACAACGCAATCCACCCGGGTGAGCCTTGTGGCGTTGATGCTTCAATTGGTTGGATGCGGGAGGTTTTAGGCAATCAGCGTTTAAAGGAGTCCTACTTAAACACCATGGATGTGGTCATCATTCCCATGTACAATATCGGTGGGGCGTTGAATCGGAATTGCTGCTCTCGCACCAACCAAGATGGCCCGGAAGCCTATGGCTTCAGGGGCAATAGTCGGAACTTGGATTTGAACAGGGATTTTATCAAAATGGACAGTCGGAATGCAGAAGCTTTTGTCCAGCTATTTCACGCGCTAAAACCGGATGTTTTTGTTGATACACACACGACCAATGGTGCGGATTACCCGTACCGAATGACCTTGATCACAACACAAGTTGACAAAGCAGGACCTGTCATTGGACCGTTTTTAACGAAAGTCTTTGAACCTATGCTGTATCAACGCATGGAGCAATTGGGAGAGCCGTTGATTCCATACGTCAATTTGCGCAATGAAGTTCCCGAAAATGGCATCGTCGCCTTTCTTGAAACTCCGCGCTACAGCACCGGATATACCACGCTTTTTTCAACGTTAGGCTTCACAGCCGAAGCACACATGTTGAAGCCCTTCCCTGAGCGGGTCGAAGCGACTCGGAAGCTTCTTCAGGAAGTTGGGTTACTGAGCATGGAATTGGCCCGTGACATCAAACGAATTCGGGCTGATGAACAGGTGCGACTTGCGAATGCTCAATACCTGCCCGTTCGATGGAGTTTGGACTCTGCTGATTCGACGCAACTCGCATTCAAAGGATATACCGCTCGAAGAGAAATTAGTGCCATCACAAAAAGCACCCGCCTTCGTTATGATCACAATGTGATGTGGGAGGACTCTATCACCTATCTGAATTCGTATGAAACGATGTGTGTGACCGTTTTGCCTGCATTCTACTGCATTCCTCAAGCATGGCATGAAGTTTTAGATCGCCTGGCATGGAACGGAATAGAAATGACGGCTTTGACGCGGGACACCGTCATGCAATTGCAAGTTGATTACATTGAATCGTTTGACTCGTCTAGCAGGCCCTATGAGGGGCACCATGTCAATACAACGGATTCAATCACCCAGGTCAATGAATGGGTGCAGCTCTATGCTGGGGACTATATTGTTTCTACGGCACAAGATGGAATTCGATTCTTGGCAGAAACGTTAGATCCAAGGGCACATGACTCATATTTCACATGGAACTTTTTTGATAGTTCTTTGCAACAAAAGGAGCATTTCAGTGGCTATGTATTTGAGGAAACAGCGTACAGCTTGCTCCAAAATAACCCCGTTTTGTCTGCTGAATTTGAAGAGGAAAAGGCCTTGTTTCCGGAGCGCATGAGCGCGCCAAGGGCCCAGCTGAATTGGATCTACAAACACTCTCCGTATTATGAGGGCACTGTCAATCGCTATCCCGTCTTTCGATCTATGACCCCTCGAACCTTTTCTAAATGAAGCCTCTCTGGAATCTCCCACCCAAGTTCATTAGTACCACCCATAGTTTGGGACGATTCTTGCGAAGGGATGTTGTTGGTTTGACGCCAGTTCAGATACGCTTGGCCTTGGATTCTTTGTCACGGCTTTACCCTGGGCCTGCCGATGTTCATTTTTCGTATGAAATGAGACAAGGGATGCAAGTAGCTCGCTTGAGGCGCAAAAGGGATAAACCAAATCATGGCGTTTTCTTTGTTCACGGAGGTGGGTTTGCCTTCGGTTCAGCTAGAACCCATCGCGCCATAGCAAGTGCACTCACCAAAGAAACAGGCTGTGAAGTGTGGATTCCAGAATACCCATTGGCACCAGAGTGTCCTTTTCCTGCAGCATTGGAAGCGTTGGATGCGATGTGGACGGAATTTAAGAGTCAGTATGAGACGGTTTTTGTCTTAGCTGATTCGGCAGGCGGCAGTCTGGCATTGGCCATGATGCAGCGATTGAGTAATGAAGAGCGAAATAATATTCAAGGACTGATGCTGCTTTCTCCTTGGGTCGATTTGCGGTCAAACTCCATGAGTAGCCGAGCTGATTCAAACTCCTGGAGTCCATTTGGACGATTGGATATGCTGGAATATGCAACGCACTATCTCGCTGGGGAGGACCCAAAGCAAATCGCCGCATCTCCATTGCTCGGTTCGTTCGAATCCTTTCCTCCAACATTGATTGAGACATCGGCCGTGGAGTATCTGCATCCTGACGCTTGTGCGTTGAAGGAACGACTTCTCGCTGAGGCGGTGGAAGTTTTCTGGCGAGAAGAGGAAAATTCTCTGCACGGTTGGCAGTTGTTTCCGGATATATTACCGGAAGCAAAACGATCCATAACAGCCATGTCTCAATTCATGGATGAGAAGCGCTTTGAAGTGACCAAGCATCAAATGCTCGGTTGAGTATCGCCATGCCTTCAGCCAATTCAGTATCGGAAATGGTAAGAGGAGGGGCAATCCGAAAGGAATCGAGTGTGCTCAAGAAGTAGAAAATGAGCAGTCCGTTTTTCCGGGCATATTCCACACAAAAATGAACGGCTTCTGGACTCTCCATGTCAACGGCGATAAAATACCCTAGGCGTCGAACTGCCTTCACTGCGGAATTTTTTTTGAGTTGATTTTCTAATTGAGCGCCTCGCAATTCCAGCTCGTTCCAATCGATGTCGTCAAGCAATCTCAATGCAGCAGCTGATGAAGCGCATGCAACGGGATGACCACCAAACGTGGTGATGTGTCCAAGGTCCGGTTCATGTGCCAATGAGCGCATTCTGCTGGTGCTAGAAACAAAAGCTCCAAGGGGCATTCCACCACCTAATGCCTTGCCCAGGCAAAGGATATCAGGGGTCACGTCAAAGTGCTCAAAAGCAAACGGCTTCCCAGTTCGTCCAATGCCACATTGGATTTCGTCTAGAATGAGTAGAGTGCCCGTTTCGTTGCAGCGCTTCTCACGTCTTTTGATCCAGGCGATATCAGGAATGCGAATGCCCGCATCCCCTTGTACAGTCTCAGCTATAACGGCAGCTTGTGTACCGTCGATTGAATCCAAGGCATCCTGGTGATTGAACGGAATGAATTCAACGCCAGCGAGCAAGGGCTCAAATGGAGCACGGCGACTTTGATTGGAGCTAACACTCAAGGCTCCAAACGTGTTCCCATGGTAACCTCCTTCCATGGCAATAAACGTGTGGCGCCCTGTAACCTTTCTGGCGAGTTTGAGCGCACCGTCAATGGCTTCTGCGCCTGAGTTAACAAAGTAAACGGAGTCGAGGCTAGACGGCAACAAACCGAGGAGTCTGCTTGCCGCTAAATCTTGCGAACCTTGTTGCACTTCACCATAGACCATGACATGGAGGTGCCGATCAACCTGCTGATGCAGTGCTTCAAGGATGGCGGGGTTGCTGTGTCCAAAGGATGAAACTCCAATGCCGGATATGAAATCTAACATCTTGGTTCCATCTTCTAAATGGATGTAAACACCGCAAGCGCTGCTCACTTTTAAATTCAATGGATGCAAGGTCGTTTGCGCCAGTCCACGGCGAAGGAAGTCTTCCATCATGGTTCGTTCACAGATAATTCAAACTCGTCAAGAAAAACCCAACTTGGATTTCCAGCGCCTAAGTGACCCCGAGGTAAATCACCAAAATGCTTGACTTCAGCTCGCCAGTATCTCGCTGTTCGGGCTTGAACAGAAACAAACCGATGTGCCACATTCGCTTTGTCTTTGTTGGATAAGTCGTGGGTGATGGATTCGATAAACTCCCATGTTTCACCGTCATCTGAGCACGAAAATGCTACTGATTGCGGGAGAAAAATCCAGGGTCGAATATCCCGTAAAGCTCCCATGGACATGCGTTCAACATATTTTGGGCTTCCCAAGTCAACGGTGGCAATGACATCCTTGCCCCAGAACCCCTGCCAATCCCCTGTCTGATAGTGGTTGTTCC
>JAPKAW010000002.1 GCA_028825055.1 Flavobacteriales bacterium
AAAACCGCGCCTTTGATGATTCCCTCTTGGATAAAAGCGAGAAGGCCGACAGCGATGATTCCTGTTATAACCAAGCCCTTCCAAGAGAACGGATACTTTCGGAAATAATACACCAACGCAATGGCCGGAATGGCCAGCAAATTCAAAAGGTGAACCCCAATTGACAGTCCCATGAGGTACGCTATGAGGATCAACCAACGCAAGTGCCCTGGTTCGTCAGCTACATTCTCCCATTTGAGGATGGCCCAAAATACAAGTGCTGTGAAGAGGGACGATAACGCATAGACCTCGCCTTCAACCGCACTGAACCAAAAACTATCACTGAATGTATAGGCCAAAGCACCTACGGCTCCTGCTCCAAGAATAGCCCACGTTTCCGACTTGGTTGGTGCCACCCCTAAAGAGGCTACCATCTTCTTCGCCAAATGCGTGATGCTCCAAAAAAGAAACAATATTGTGAACGAGCTGCTCAACGCCGATAGCAGGTTGGCAAAGGTTGCTGCATATTCAGTTGGGCTGAAGATCATCAGGAACCGTGCGAGCAACATGAAGAATGGCGCCCCAGGAGGGTGTCCAACTTCCAGCTTAAACGCCGACGCGATGAACTCTCCGCAGTCCCAGAAACTTGCTGTCGGTTCAATGGTCAGGACATACACGATTGTTGCCAAGGCCCAAACCCCCCAACCCGTGATCACATTCAATTTTTGGTACTGCATCGAACTCAGAAATTTCCTTAGTTGAGGAGCGAAGTTAACAAGCAAAGGCGACCAAAAGTGATCCTAAAATCAACCTTTGTTCGCCTTCGAATACGAATAAACAAAACAAAACAACTGCATTGGGTTTTCAGTCCGCAATCAGCACCCGAGATCCGTAGGCTGGCAAGCCCTTTTCAACCCATAGAATCGTGTAGACACCCGCGGGCCAATCGTTGACATCGAGCATCCCTTCAATTCCTTGAAAACGCTCTTGTCGGATCAATTTTCCATCAAAAGAATGGACGCGAATATCTCCGTCAAAGGTTTCTGATGGCAGCGTCCAATTGACCGTGTTGATTGCTGGGTTTGGCCATACATGAACGAGGGAGGGAAGCCCCATGCCTTCTTCCAATCCAGAGTCTACGCCGCAATCCGGAAGCAATCCAAAGTCGTTGTATACACTGTTTTGAATGTCCACCAAAACAAGAGGGAATTCGCTATCTATAAGTGCCTGGATGACAAACGATTCAAGCCCACCTCCCAGGGGAAATTCAAAGGTCGCGTCCACATCAAAACAGGCCATTGGGAGACACACGGTAACCGTATCCGAGAAACTGCCGACATCCTCCCAATCCAAGTTCAACGACCATCCTTGGACCTCCCAATCAGCAATCGTCGCATCCAGCAAAAGTTGAAAAGCCCAAAACCCTTCGTCCGACCATTCCGCATTGAGTGCGAATTGAACCTCTTCACATGCGATCGGAGCAGTCTCCACCTCAACACAGGCTTCGCCTCCATCACAATCTTCCCAATCGGAAAAACCGATGCACATGGATTCGACGGAAACCTCCTCATTGTCCCAAGTCCAGGCAAACGGGTTGCCCGTTCCGACATTTTCACCTGTGGTCCACCAGTCTACCGTTCCTTCCCACAACGCTCCTTCTGAGTCGACCGCTGAAAACAAATAAACACCGTCTGACAAGGCCTCCCAGACAATGGACACGTCACACCCTTCGTCACCGCAATCTGGGCAAACCTCTACCTCATCAAACGCACCGTTGGGGCAGTATTCCGTCTCATATCCAACTGAAAATACATGGCAGTCATCATCCGGTGCCGTGTAGAAAAACTCAGATGTATTGACCTCATATGGCTCACCGTCCAACGTCCAAAAGAGCTGTGCTCCCTCCAGAAAGTTTAGCGCCTCTATCAAGAAATCATTGCACTCAAGAGGATACGCGACGGCCTCTATATCACACTCCTCGTCACACCCTTCAATATTCAACTCCCACGTATACACCTCCCCTTGACACGTTGCTGAATAAAATTCAGCGGTCACAACATATTCCCCATTTGAAGGAAACTCATAATCAAAATAGATCCCTGCATTCCATTCAATCAATTCCCCATTCACGGACCATCCAATCTCCCAAGTATTTTCGTCGTACAACCAAAACAAGGCATGGCAACCACCGAGATATTCAACCTCCATGACATCCGGGTTTGGACAATCGTTGCTTTCCAGGTTGGTGTAGCATGCCTCCATTCCATCGGGACAGGCATCGGTGAACACCTCGACGCAAACACTCCAATTTGGATTGAAATCAAATCCAGCTTCGAAGGTCAATCCGTTTTCGCTCGTAGGAGGAGTCACCTGGCCATCGATGTACCACTCAATCAAGGCACCATCTGGTTGTTCGGGAATCTCAAAGGTGTACCACATTCCATTCGAACTGGAAACGTCCATTTCCAATGTGCATTCTTCTTCACCGCACCCCTCCACGACAATCGAAGTGGTCAAATACGCTCCCATTGGGCAATCAAATGATGTGAAAAAAGCCGTAACCTCGTACGTCCCTGTATTCGGAAAATCATGTTCGATGAAGTGTCCGCCTTCGACCGATTCTTGGCCATCTCCAAAGTTCCACACCACATTCTCACCTTCTTGGAAACTGCCAATTTCAAAGGCCCATTCACAGCCCTCTCCGCCAGCATAATCAATGAATTCAGGACAGTCAAAAATCGGGGCGTTTTCCACACAAAACGGGAACATCCAAATGCCTTCCACTTCCGAGTAAAACTCCACAATTTGAATAAAGTCAGATTGCATCAGCTCCATGGCGATCGTTTGAGGATTCACACTTTCACCTGAAATCAGCAAGGTGTAGCAACCTGCTGGCATGCAAAACTCAACCCAAGTAGCCTCTGTTGCATTCACCGACCAGCTCCCCGTAGAAAACACATCCCCATTTTCTGAGTTCCCAATGAGGTCATAATCAACAGAAACGCTCTCAATCGTCTCAGACGTATTTTGAATGAAAAACGAGACTGGGTTACATTCTTGACTCCAAATGGAGGAGAATGCGGTCAAAACAAAGAGACTCAGCAAAGAGAGCGGGCGAATACGATACATGACGTCGGTGGTTTTTATGCTGTGTGAGAGAATAACACCGTTCTCCAGTTAAGGGTTGCAGCAATGCCGCGCAGTTCAAACCAAATTCATTGGTTTTCAGTCAACAAAACGAAGGTCCGTTTCCATTACATCTCCGCAAGCTTTGCATGTCCGCAAATCTTCACTTCCATAAAATTCGCGGAATCTCGGAATGAAGTCCTTCTCAATGTTCTCTAATTTGAAATACGTCTCATGCAACGGGTGGTTGCACGAATCGCAAAACCACATCAGTCCATCTTTCATCTCCGAATCTGCGCGCTTGCATTCAATGACCAATCCCAGAGATCCTTCCTCGCGCATAGGGCTATGGGGAACCTTAGCGGGATGCAAGTACATGTCGCCTGGCCCCAACCTCATATCCACCGGCTTTCCATCCTCCTGTATCCGAACCGTAATATTGCCTTCGAGCTGGTAAAAGAGCTCCTCGGTCTCGTTGTAGTGATAATCTTTGCGCGCATTCGGACCCGCCACAATCATGACGATGTAATCACCGCTTTCGACATACAGGTTCTTGTTCCCAACAGGTGGCTTGAGCAGATCCCGGTTCGATTCGATCCAGGACGTTAAGTTGAATGGTTTTGCAATCGGCATGGTGTGAATTTAAGCAAATTCCCAAGACGATTTCTTTAGGCGGCGCTGGGACGGCTCACCAAGGCGACACCCGCGAAAATAGCCAGTGCACATGCACCTGTTTCCCAACTCAGATCAGCCATGTAATCCGTTCCGCCAGAGGAAGCAAGCCACCACGAAAATCCGGTTGCCAAGAGAGGTTGTAAATAGACATAAATGCTCACCACCGTTGGCTGGACATGACCTAAAGCATAAATATTCAACAGGTACACCATGAAAGTCGTCGCCAAGATGACATACGCCAAGCCCTGCCAATGAATCGATTCAAATGCCGACCAGTCTATGGCCAAAGCTTGCTGGCCCCCAATGGGGATGACCCACAAAGCGCCGAAGAGAAACACCCAAGAAATCACAGTGAGCGGTTTGTATTTGGACATCAGCGGTTTGACAAGAACCAAGTAAAAACCATAACTCGTCGCATTGATCAAGATCATCAGGTCGCCTTGCCATGACGTATGGATATTGGCTTGATTCGCACTGAAAATGAGCAACGCCACAGCCCCAACTCCACCGATCGCAATGCCCGTCAACTTGCGTGCTGTAATCGCCGTACCGAGCAGTGCTGCCGATATTCCCAATACCAAGATGGGGTTCACGGTCATGATGATGGACGCGTTGACAGGACTGGTGGCATTCAATCCGTTGAAAAACAACAGCTGGTTGACTGCCACCCCCGTGGTACCACAAAGAAATAGTCGCACCAAGTCCGACCGGTCCACGGATTCCCAACCTCCTTTCAATCGCAACAAACCGCGCAACAGCCAAAACATAGCCCCTCCGCCGACAACGCGCAAAACAATAAACCCACTGGGACCAATGAGGTCTGGCATGAGCCCTTTTGCGACGAGGTAGTTGCCTCCATAGGTGAATGCAACCACCAAGAGGGCCAAATGCGCTAGGAGGCGATTCATTGTAGTCTCTAAGCCGTCATTGCCGCCTGAGCAGCAGATACCGAGGCCTTTGCCGATCCTGCATGAACAGAATCAGCAAACAAGAAGACCGGGCGCTTTAGGAAGGTGTATTCTTCGAGAATCAACCGGCGATAATCCATCTCGCTCAACTCTTGGTCAGCAAGTCCCATGGAGCGAAATTTCATGGCGCGACGAGAGAAAATAGCCTCATACGATCCTGCCAATTGCGCCATGCGGTCCAAATCTTCGGCTGCGATTCCTTCAGACTTGATGTCGATGACCTCACATCCATGAGCCACTGGCTGGAGTTCTTCAAAAATCCGAACGCATGTTTTACACGTCGGAAGGGTAAATGCTTTTTTCATGATACACTTGTTTTTTCCATGGAATCAATGAGCTGCTGTGTCCCGATTTCCCAATCGTGTTGATTGTCAATAATGACATCAGCTCGCTCCTTCCACGGTTCAATGTATTTCAAATCCGCGGGGCGCACATGTTGTTTCCATTGATAGCGAACCTCTTCCTCGCTATAGCCCCGCTCAGCTCCATCGCGGGCAATGCGCCGTTGCAGCCGAACATCTTCCGGTGCATCAATGAATCCGAGGACATCGACCCGACTTAACATTTCTGGATAAGCCATGACGAACAGTCCTTCAACCACAAGCCAGTCAGAAGAGTCAATGGTAATGTCTTTCGACTCCATGACTTCTCTATTGTAGGTATACGTGCTCAAGGAGATGGATTCACCCCGCTTCAAGGCATCAATGTCCCGAATTAGATCAGCGTGATTGATAACCTCGGGCAAATCAAAATTCGTTTCCCCGTTTTCATCAACGGGAAGTTCTGATTTCGCACGATAGTAATCGTCCAAAGAAAGAACGGCAACACGTGCGTTGAAGTGGCTTCTCAATGCGGCGAGCACAGTGGACTTCCCTGAGCCACTCCCTCCAATCAGCGCCAAAATTCTCATGTCTTTGAAATTTCTTGAAGTGAAAGTGAATCTGAGAAATCTCTCCCATTGGCCAAACGCGGAGGTTTGTTTTGCCCTCCCAAACGCCCCAAGGATTCCATCGCACCGTGGAACCCTCCCTTGCTCACCGGGGTCACAATAGCAGGACGTAAAACACCCCCAGAAATCAAATCTTTGTAATACGGATTGCGTGAGATCATCGACTCATCAATGGATTTTGCAAACCCTAAAACATCCTGCGGATGTTCCGCAAATTCAATGAACCACTCATGATATGGCAAGCCGGACAGCGGACTGACTTGCGGTGCAACGTGAAATTCTGTGACGAGTCCGCCCATCTGCTCCATCGCATCCTTAATCGCCCCTTCCACCTCCTCAGCGATGACATGCTCTCCAAAGGCGCTCGCAAAGTGTTTGATCCGACCCGTGACCACGATGCGATGCGGCTCCGTAGCAACAAACTTGATGGTATCGCCGATATCATACGCCCAAAGCCCTGCATTGCTCGAAACAATCAACGCATATTGCACGCCCAATTCCACTGCTTCCAAGCCAATTCGTTTTGGATTCTCGTCAAAATAAGAGTCAACCGGAATGAATTCAAAATACATCCCATCGTCCACGTTGAGTCGCAGTCCTTCATTGTCCGTGCGGTCTTGGTACGCGAAGAAGCCCTCTGAAGCAGGAAACAACTCGATGGATGGAATATCGGCTCCAATCAATTCTCGAAACCGCGCGCGATAGGGATCAAACGCAACCCCTCCATACACGAACAACTCAAAGTTGGGAAACACCTCGCGCACCGTTTTAGCTCCTGTAACCTCCAGCAATCGCTCAAAATAATTCTGCACCCAGGAAGGAATTCCGCTGATCAAACGCAAGTCTTGATTTCGAGTTTCCTCCACGATCGCCTCCACCTTGGCCTCCCATGGTTCGATGCAATTGGCTTCAAAAGATGGCAATCGATTCGCTTGCAAATATCCAGGAATGTGGTGTGCTACAATGCCACTCAACCTCCCCATCTTGATACCTCCGGATGTCTCCGTCAATTCAGGAGAGCCTTGAAGAAAAATCATTTTACCATCCAAAAATCCTGAGTTGCCCGTTTCTGCGATATATGCAAGCAGCGCATTTCGAGCAGACCCCAAGTGATTCGGCATGCTATCCCGCGTCAACGGAATGTACTTTGCTCCGCTTGTGGTTCCGCTTGTCTTACAGAAATAAAGCGGTCTCCCAGGCCACAACACATCTTTCTCACCACCCACGGCACGGTCCACCCATGGCTTCAGCGCCTCATAGTCTCGAACGGGAACGGCTTTTCGAAAATCCTCTTCAGACATCTGGGGGTTCAGTCCATGGTCGATGCCAAATGCTGTTCGCTGCGCCTTTTTTAGCAGTTCCTTGAGAACGATTCGCTGTTTTTTGGCTCCATTGAGAGCACGACGTTTCTCACGCAGTGCTATCCGCCGTGCAACCGGCTGGCTCAATTTGGATTTCAACGACATGCGGCAAATTTACTGCCTCCCCTGCTCAATTCACCGTGTAGAAGCCATGAAAAAAGGGCGCCCCTTTCGGGACGCCCTTTCTTTTCAAAATCAATCGAATCGTGATTAACGAACAATCATCTTCTTCGTCAAGCGCATTCCATCCGCCACCAAAGTGTACGTGTAGATGCCTCCTTGCAATTGAGCTACCTGATAGCTCATGCTATGCGTTCCTGCTGGAAGTTGTCCTTGCTCCATGCGATCGATCAATCGGCCTTGTAGATCACGGATTTCCATGGCTACGTTACGTGATTGCATCAACTCAAATCGAATGGTTGTGCTACCATTGGTTGGGTTCGGTACATTCTGGTGTAGCTCAATGCCATTCATGTTGGCAATTTCATCCACACCTACGCGCTCAGAAAGAATCAATCGTACTGCAGGCGTTGCAGTTTGCGATGTAAACCACACCAAGTCGCCTGCTCCAGTGAAGCTATAATCTCCAGTTGAATTGTCCGTGTCTGAGTTAGAGTTACCCGCAACCGTCAATTGAGCCTCGCTCTCAAACTCAGAAATAACCGCCGCAAAATAGAAGTCCGTATTGTTTACTTCAATCGGATCTTCAAATGGCAAGTAAACGATGTCACTGTTGCCAACACTGTTGGGAGTCCAAGCATCGTCATAATTCCAATACGTACTCTCAAATGGTGAGTCTGTCAAACCGACCGCTGCGTCCAACGTGTAGAGTCGTGATTCGAATTCCAAATCACCGCCTCCCGCATTTGGACCGAATCGAACCGTAATACCGTAGGCAACCGATCCTTCATTGTGCATGTGGTAGTAGTTGCCATATCCACATGGGTTAAATAGACCGGCAATGTCCGACTCACCAGGAGCGAATTCAACATCCAATTCACCTTCGTCATCATGGCCATATTCATCATCGCTATAGATGATGACTTTGCTCATGATATTGTCTTCTGGAGTAGCATCTACATTGGCAGAGCCAATGGTCGCTTGAACCACGTAGTTCCCTACTGCTGAAGGCGCCCATCCTGTTGCAATGTAAACAGTGTCCTGCGTGTTTGCCGGACAGTTCAACGCGTTGGCAAAGCTCAATACAGTTCCGATATTTTCAGTTGTCGTGCTCAAAACCGTTCCTGCGTCATCTAAGATCTCAACCGTGATGACAGTCTCGTCTTGGTTGGCATTCCCCGCATTGCGATACAAGACACCCGCCAATAAACCGCCATCCGCTTCAGGGATTGCTTGCTCCAAAGGAGTCACACGGTATTCGAATACATTGTAAACGTCACCGTTGGTGACTTGAACCATGGTCAAATCATCGGCAACAGGGTTCTCTGAAATCGTAACATCATCAATGCCCCAGTAATAGTGGCTGTATCCATCTCCTACCTCAGGAGCTTGGAGGTAAGACCAGCGAACTTGAACTTCAGAAGCGTAAGCAGCAACGCAAGAAATGTCTACAGACGTGGTCAACGCGTTTGCTGATGCAGAGTTGGCAGACTCAATGAATGTGCCATGAGCATCAAAGGTTGTCCACGTCAAGCCAGCATCATTACTCACTTCCAGATAGATCGGCGCGTAAGGATAGCAGCAGTAACGGAAGTACTGCTCCCATGTCACTACGACCGAACCGTTGTCAGTCATGTCCAACGTTGGCGTTGTAATCCAACCTTCAGTGTTCTCATACCCTTCAGAAAGGGGGGTGTTGAAGTAATCATTATCGAAGACCATCCAACCATTGTCAGCAGTCGTTGAGTTCAATGAGCCAATGTTGTTTGAATACTCTCCAGCTGGTGGCTGAACTCCCGAAGTCGTTCCGTCGGCATAATAACCGTTCCCAGCTGCGTCCACATGCTGCCAGATCAAAGCGTTTCCAGTGTCCTCAGCAGACCAAGATCCTACCGCATTATTTCCATCAAATCCGTTGGCAAAGTCTTCGTAAAACAAAATGGTTCCACCACCTCGTTGTGCAACTTCCAATGCAGATTCGTGACCCGCATTGCGCATCATTTGCGCTTCGGCGTCAGAAAGCTCAGATGGGATCTGAGCAAAAGTGTGAACGTCCGTCAATCGTTGTGCTTGCAAAGACGTTGCAAGGACCACCATAGCGGCCAAAAAAAATGTAAAATGCTTCATATTGTGTGAATCAGGTTTTGACGGCCTAAAGAAAGTGAATCTCGCTCAATTATTCGCAGAAAGCGGAAATAAAGAGAGGGGAACCCCTTTCGGAATTCCCCTCTTCATATATCTCGAAGCGCTCAATGCGCTGCGGTTATTCTTATTTGATGATTAAACGCTGCGTTGAACGCGCGTCATTTACATTCAAAGTGTACGTGTAAACACCTGAAGCCATGTTGGCAACGTCCAACGTGATACTGTGATATCCAGCTGGCTGAGTTCCACGAACAACTTGGCTAACCACTTTGCCTGTAATGTCACGCACTTCCAATGCAACATCCGCAACTTGATCCAAACGGTATTGAATACGCGTTGATTGCGCCGCTGGGTTTGGGTATGCAGGATACAACTGGAAGGGACCTTCAGCGATTTCCTCAACAGCAACTGTGTTGGTTGCATTTGGATCTAAGTTCAAGCGAACCATTGGGACTTCATTGGTGTAGTACCAATCATAAGCGCTTCCTGATCCAAAAGGTCCATATACGAATGATGTATTGTCATATGTATACTGAGACTCCCAAATCTGGACAGCTGATCCACCATAGTGCTCAAAACCTGCAGCGAGTACAGAACCTCCAGCAGCTTCATACGGCTCTTCAAGAACGAGTGTGTACCATACGATGTCATCCTCAGTACCGTCGTTTGAATAGTTCGCAGCCAAGTCCAACTCTGAAGTACTTGAAATCAAACCTCCATACTGTTCAGTGATGTAGTTATCATCCGCTCCGTCGAACAAGTGAGCAACAACAGGCGTGCCGTTATCTGACCCTGCTACGATGGCTACATCAATAGCATACACGGTGACATCTTCGAAGATATCATATGGGTTCAATGCGATGAAATCGTCTGTTCCTTCCGCTGGAAAAACCCCTGTCATGGTTCCGTTGTCACGGCCATAGTGCAATGAGCTCACCTCGAAAGACTGAGTGGCTTCATTGTTCGCAGGGTTCTCATCTTCGTTGTCAGTGCTCACCGTGTACGTGAGGTTGTACGTGCCAACTGCAGCCATATCAAAAGGAACGCGCAACGTGTCCACTCCTTGGTAAGCCAAGAGCATCGGGTCAGATGATGCTACAGTTCCGTCAACATCCAAAGTCAAGATTGTTCCAGCTTGCTCCAAATAACCTACGTTATACACTTTCGCAGCGGCCTCAAGAGAAGAAAGCTGGCCTTCTGCAAAGACACCTGCTTCCCAAATACCTGTGGTGAAGTAGTCTGTGTATGACAAGTAGTTGTCAATGCGGATGTCATTCGCTGGAGTCTCATAGATGCTAATATCATCAATCTCCCAGCTATAGCCCCACGTTCCAGCCCAACGGAATCGAACATAAATCATACTCTCTCCGCCAGCGGCAGAGCTGATGTCAAACTCAACCAAAGAAGGATTGTCCGAAGTACTGCCTGTCTCATACCCTGGGAATACTTCCCAACGACTTGGTACGAGCACGCCATCTCCGTAGTCTACAGTTCCGTCAATTTCAGCAAATGTGCTGATGTCCGGCCAGTTCACACCGTCACGAGAAATCTCGATCAAGCATTTTTCACTATCGTCTGAAGCCCCATTGTCCCAGCAACGGTAACGTGTTTCAAGCGAAATGCTCACATACTCCAACGTGCTGCAATCGATTGCTTCACCGGTTTGAACCCAGCTATTCTCAATCCAAGCTGCGTCATAGTTCGCGTCAGCTCCGAACAAATCTGAATCAACAATAAGCAAGCCATTGGCAGCCGTAGTTGAATTCATAGCACTAGCTGCAGAGAAGTCGCCTGTTCCTCCTGCCCACTGGTTGTATGGTCCAGCAGGGCCGTCGGTACTGCATTCAAAGTTCAACTCAACATCCTCCCATGGAGATCCGGTTTCATCAGCTCCATTGCCGAAAACCCAATCGCCACAAAGTTCAACATTGCAGTCATGAGACCAAATCTCATCACGGTCTACGGCTTGGACTGCATCTGCAGATTCAGCCCGTCGGGCTTGAGCAGATTTTGAATCAGCATCCGGTAATAAGCCCTGAGCTGCAAGTGTAACAGAGAAAAGTGCAGCGAAAGCTGCGATGTAAATGTGCTTCATATTTGAGCGGTTTGGTAGATTAGGTTTGGAGCAAATATATATCAGGTTTTTAGTCCTACTGTATTTCCTTCGAAAACAGCAGAATTCAACCCAACAATTCTTCAAATGCTGAGAGCGGCGGACAGCTACAAACCAAATTTCGATCCCCAAATGCATTGTCCACTCGGGCCACAGGACTCCAAAATTTACGTGCAATTAAATCCTGAGAAGGGTAACACGCAACTTCTCTTGAATACGGATGATTCCATTCCGTTGACGTTGCCTCAAGCGCCGTGTGCGGAGCCATTTTCACCACATTGTCATCCCGATCAACCTCTCCGCTTTCAATCGCTCGGATCTCCTCTCGAATGGACAGCATGGCATCCACAAAACGATCCAATTCTTCTAAAGACTCGCTTTCAGTGGGCTCTACCATAAGTGTTCCCGCCACTGGCCATGAGACTGTTGGTGCATGGAATCCGTAATCGATCAATCGTTTGGCAATGTCCATTACTTCGACACCGGCCGACGCCTTGAACGATCGACAATCCAAGATCATTTCATGCGCTACGGTGTCGTTCATGCCCTTGTACAAAATATCAAAGGCGCCCTCAAGCTTCTTTCTCAAATAATTCGCATTCAAAATAGCCACTTCAGTGGACGCTGTCAACCCCCGTTCACCCAACATTTTGATATAAGCATACGGAATCTGACAGATCAAAGCGCTTCCAAACGGTGCGCCACTGATGGCGTGAATGGCCTGGTCACCTCCCGTTTTCACCACGGTATGTCCAGGCAAGAATGGAACCAAATGCTCTGCCACACCAATGGGACCGACACCCGGACCTCCTCCCCCATGAGGGATCGCAAAAGTCTTGTGAAGATTGAGGTGACAAACATCTGCTCCGATCAGGCCCGGACTGGTCAAACCAACTTGAGCATTCATGTTTGCCCCGTCCATATAAACCTGTCCTCCGTGACCGTGAATCAATCCGGTAATGTCAAGAATCCCCTCTTCATATACCCCGTGGGTTGAAGGGTAGGTGATCATGAGAGCCCCCAGTTCAGTCGAGTGTTGCTCTGCCTTGGCCTGCAAATCAGCAAAATCAATGTTGCCTTGATCGTCGCATCCAACGACCACGACTCGCATGCCTGCCATCACTGAGCTCGCAGGATTCGTTCCGTGCGCAGAGGAGGGAATCAAACACACATTTCGTTGCAAGTCTCCACGACTCTCGTGATACGCGCGGATGACCATCAACCCCGCAAATTCTCCTTGTGCGCCTGAATTGGGCTGGAGTGAAACACCCGCAAATCCTGTGATTTCGGAGAGGTCAGCCTCCAGTTCCTCCAACATCTGCAGCATTCCCTTTGCCTGGTCAGACGGACAAAACGGATGGAGTTCTGCAAAAGCAGACCAGGTAATTGGAATCAACTCTGTTGCAGCGTTCAATTTCATGGTACAGGAACCGAGCGGCATCATGGCATGGACCAGAGACAGGTCTTTGTTTTCCAAATGCTTGATGTACCGCATCATTTCCGTTTCCGAACGGAAACGATTGAATACTGGATGATGCAGATAGTCGACATCTCTCCAAAGGTCTCCCAAGAAAGTCCTTTCCGTTTCAATGCCGTGCACTTGACTTACTCCAAATACGGTGCACAGATCTACCAGTTCTTTTTCTGTTACGCGCTCATGCAATGAGACCCCTACATGCTCTCCGTCCATGAAATAGCGCAGGTTGACGCGCAGCGCTTCTGCACGCGCCTGCAGGGAGTGCATCGCGTCGATACCACCAAGCACGCGGATTTTCAACGTGTCAAAAAAGCACGCGTTGACTTGTTCGTAATCATCATTGCCCTTCAATGCAGCATCCAACGTCCGTGCAGAAGAATGAATGTTCTCAGCAATATTTCTCAATCCTTGAGGACCGTGATAAACGGCGTACATGCTCGCCATTACTGCAAGTAAGGATTGAGCCGTGCAGATGTTGGACGTCGCCTTGTCTCGTCGAATGTGTTGTTCCCTTGTCTGAAGCGCCATGCGCAATGCAGAGCCCCCCAACCGGTCTTTTGAAACTCCAATAATTCTTCCTGGGAAGTGACGCTTGTAGGACACGCTCGCTGCAAAAAAGGCCGCGTGCGGACCGCCATAGCCCATCGGAACTCCAAATCGTTGACTCGTACCAACGGCCACATCCGCTCCCATCAAGCCCGGCTGGCGCAACAAGGCTAACGCCATTAAATCTGTGGCAATCACCACTTGTGCATGGACCGCTTTTGCCTGTTCAATTAATGTGGTAAGGTTCTCTGCAAATCCATTCCCATCTGGGTATTGGAAAAACACCCCGAAAACACCTTCTCCTCCTTGGAATCGCATCTCTGAGCGCTTGACGCATTCCAATTTTACTCCTAGATATTTCGAGCGTGTTCGCAATAAGTCCAACGTTTGTGGATACACTGCTTCGTCGACCAAAAACCGATTTGCACCTTCCTTGACGAGCGCCTTGGGCCGGGCGGCAAAGACCATGGCCATCCCTTCTGCCGCAGCGGAAGACTCATCCAATAAAGACGCGTTGGCCAATTCCATGCCGGTCAAGTCGCAGACCATGGTTTGGAAGTTTAGCAACGCCTCCAGCCTGCCCTGTGCAATTTCTGCTTGGTAAGGCGTGTAGGCCGTATACCATCCTGGATTTTCTAAAACATTTCGGCGGATCACGCTGGGCACTTCAGTGGGATTGTACCCCATACCAATGTAATTCCGATAAACACTGTTCTTTGATGCTATTTGATCAATGTGCTCGAGGTACTGGCTTTCCGTAAGAGCTGGGGATAAATCGAGACGTTCCCGCAGTCGAATACCGCCCGGAACTGTTTGTTCTATCAAGTCATCCATGGTGCCCGCACCAATGGCGCGAAGCATCGTCTGCTGGTCCTCCAATCGAGGTCCAATGTGACGGGAAGCAAAATGGGCAAGAGGCATAGCGCAACGTGGTATAAGGGTACAAATGTAGTTTTGACTTGGTTGAATTGCATCACCAAATGATCAAATCTCATCCCTCTTTTGTTACCACTCGTAACCCATCTATCAACAGTGTTTAAATGCTGGGATGTCCGAACTTAGCGACATGGTCAAACGTCTTGGTTTTACCCACCTTTGGATTGCCGTAGCAGCTGGGTCTAGTGCAGCAGGGTCATTGATTGCCTTTTCGGAACACGAAAGCGTGCAAAGTACCGATTGGTCATTTTTATGGGCGATCAGCGCATTCACCGGATGGGTCTACACCTTTCAAAGGTGGATGAAAAGCACCCGAAACCCTGAACAAATGCCAGCATCTCGGCTGGATTTCATGCGAAAACAAGGCGGGCGACTGGGTGTGTTTTGGACGCTACTCACCATATGGGCCGCGGCACGATGGCTATTCGAAGCAGGCACTCCTTTTGCACATCTGTTAACAAGACAATGGCCCTTAATGCTCTTGGCGGCTGTGATGAGCATCGGATATGCTTTCAACCCAATCGGCAGTAGGCGTGGATGGCGTGAAAGACCCCATTTGAAATTACCGACCATCGCGTTGAGCTGGACCCTGGCAACCATAGTTTTTCCATCATCCCATCTAGGACTCTCGTGGTGGGACCCAGAAAACACACATCTTTGGGGGATTGCGATAAGTCAAGCGCTTTTTGTTGCCGGGATCACCGTGCCATTCGATGTGCGTGACGTCAGGCTTGACCCGCACGAATTTCAAACATGGCCTCAGCGGTGGGGGGCATCGAGCTCCATCCGAATTGCCCTTTTCTTGCTTGCAATCAGCGCTTCAGGGTTTGTCGTTTTCGACCTCAATTGGGGCCGAGCCGCAGTCGCGATACTCGCCTTGCCTGTTGTAGCATGGACGATAAGACCCCGAAAAGAAGCCGCCTACAGTATTCTCCTTGACGGACTGCTCATTTTACAAGGAAGTGCCGTCTTTTGGTTCAGCACGTTGAACTAATCAAACAGACTCAAAAACCTCATCCAAGGCAGAACAAAACGCGTGGATGGCCTCGTCAATAATCGGATCTGAATGTGCCGCTGAAACGAAACCGACTTCATATCCAGAAGGGCCCAGGTAGATGCCTCGATTCAGCAAGGCACTGTGTAATTTACTGAAGTAGGCCATGCTATCTGGATCAATTTCGCTGGACTTACGAATCCACACACGGTCACTGAATGCAAGCCAAAAAATGCTGCCGCGATTGAATATCTGCAAAGGAAATCCGGCCGCTTCTGAGTGCTTGAGAATCCCATTGATGAGACGCTTTGTGCGACGTTCTTGATCCTCATAAAAACCCGGACGCAACAGTTCGGTTAGCTGCGCCGCACCAGCAGCCATAGCCACCGGATTACCACTCAACGTTCCCGCTTGGTAAACGGGACCCGAAGGAGCAATGTGTGCCATGACTTCCGCCGACGAGGCATAAGCACCAACAGGCATACCCCCACCAATGATTTTTCCAAAAGCCAGGACATCAGGGCGGATTCCATAGTATCCTGCCGCACCATCAAACGCAACGCGAAATCCAGAAATAACCTCATCGAACAACAATAAAATACCCTCCCGATCGCAAATACTTCGGAGGCCATGCAAAAAGCTCTCATCTTGGATGAGCAGTCCATTGTTGGCCGGAATGGGCTCGATGGCCATGACCGCAATCTCCTCTTTATACTCCAAAACACATTGCTCTACCGCATCGAGATCATTCAAAGGAAGCACCAACGTTTCTTGAGCATACGACTCCGGGACACCTGCCGAGGAAGACGTTCCAAGGGTCGCCAACCCACTACCTGCCTTCACCAAAAGCGAATCGACATGGCCATGATAACACCCATCAAACTTGATGATTTTTGACCGACCCGTTACGCCACGAGCCAACCGAATGGCCGACATAGCCGCTTCAGTTCCCGAAGAGACAAATCGCACTTGTTCGACATATGGATGATGATCCACAATCAACGACCCTAGTTCATTTTCCAAACGTGTTGGCGTCCCAAACGTGGTGCCATTGCGCACGGCTTCAATGATGCGTTCTTCTACGCGAGGATGCGCATGCCCCAAGATCAATGGCCCCCACGAACAACAGAAATCAATGAAACGATTCCCATCCGCATCCCAGATGTACGCCCCTTGACCTTTTTCCATAAAAAGTGGAGTCCCTCCCACCGAGCCAAATGCCCGAACAGGGCTGTTCACACCCCCCGGAAACAGGACTTTTGACCGTTCGAACAAGTCCTTGGATTGGGCCCGCTGAATAGAATGCGTCTTTGAATTCATGAATTCGGCAATTTTCCTGCGAAATTAGCCACTCCAACGTTGGGCTTACGTTTTCTTTGGTGCGATTGCATCGGTTCGCTGAAACAACACCCGGCATTTGACAAGACCATGACAAACAATTCTTCATTGTCCGATCCGAAAGCCGACGCATTCAGCATCGAACACGCGCGCAACCTGGATTTGAACGAGCCCATGCGAGGGTTTCGAGAACGGTTTCATATCCCTCAAATTGGTGGGGAGGACACTATTTATTTTACAGGGAATTCCCTGGGTTTGCAACCAAAGTCTGCCAAGCAAGCGCTAGAAACAGAACTTGACGATTGGGCCAAATGGGGCGTTGAAGGTCACTTTCATGCCCAAAACCCTTGGGTCGACTACCATGAACGATTTGCAGCTGGATTGTGTCATTTGACGGGCGGAAAGCCCCATGAAGTGGTCGCCATGAACGCCCTCACGGTCAATTTACATTTGCTCTTGGTTAGTTTTTATCAGCCATCCGGAAAGCGAATTAAAATCGTTTGCGAAGCCAAAGCGTTTCCTTCGGATCAGTATGCTTTAGCCAGTCAAATCAAGTTTCATGGAGGAAATCCTGAAACTGATTTGATTGAAATTCAACCGCGACCCGGCACCCAAGTCATCGACGAAGCTGATATCGAAGCTGTTTTAGCGGAATATGGAGATGAGGTCGCCCTGGTCCTAATGGGAGGAGTCCATTATTTCAGTGGGCAACTACTGGACATGGAACGCATTGCGCGTGCTGCTCATGCTGCGGGTGCTTATTGCGGGTTCGACTTGGCCCATGCCATTGGAAATGTTGTTCTAAAACTGCATGATTGGAAGGTCGATTTCGCCTGCTGGTGCAGTTACAAGTACCTCAACTCTGGTCCTGGAGCTGTCGCTGGTGCATTCATACGGGAACAGCACTCCTCCCGTGAGGATATCCCTCGATTCGATGGCTGGTGGGGACACGACGCCAAGAAACGGTTTTTAATGGAACCGAAGTTCGAAAGCATGGGCACTGCTGAAGCTTGGCAAATGTCCAACGCTCCGGTACTTAATATGGCGGTCCATGCCGTTGCATTAGATCTTTTTCTTGAAGCCGGTCTTCCTGCTTTGCGGCAGCGAGGCGATCGACTCACGGCTTATCTCGAAAAAGCGATCCACGATGTCGCCAGGAAAAACAACATCCAATTGGAGGTCATTACTCCAAAAGACCCTCAACGCAGAGGCTCTCAAGTTTCCGTCATAGCTCACGGATACGGAAAGTCCTTATTTGATCAACTGAGTAAAAAAGGCGTCGTTACAGATTGGAGAGAGCCGAATGCCATCCGCATGGCTCCTGTGCCGTTGTACAATTCATTTGAAGACATTGCCCGATTCCACGCAATCTTTTTGGAAGCAACCGCTTCGTAAGAGGAAACAACCGAAATTTGCCCCATGCCACAATCCTCTCGCTTCGCCGTTTTCGGCATCGGCCGCTATGGTACACAGATCGCTTTGGCCTTGGCTTCCAAAGGAGCTGAAGTGTTCACTTTTGATAGCAACTCTGTCCGTTCAGAAAACATCAAAGACAGCGTCGCCCTTGCTGTAACCCTCGACTCAACAGACATTCGAGCGCTAAAGACACAACGTGTTCAGGATATGGACGCCGCCGTCGTTGCGATTGGCGAGAACTTCGAGGCCACCGTATTGACTGCGTTGAATTTACTTGATCTCGGCGTCCCTCGTGTGATTGTCAGATCCAATGGTGAACACCAGCAACGCATTTTATCCAGCTTAGGGGTGAAGGAAATTTTGAACCCTGAAAGCGAGGTTGCCAGTGTCATCTCCGAACGCTTGATTCACCCTAATATTGGCGGTTTTCTTGAACTTCCCGATGATTATGAAATTGCCGAAATCCATGCGCCAAAAAACTGCGTCGGCCGCCCACTCGGTAGTATTGACTTGACCAATCGATACGAATTGCGCTTGATCACGATCCGACGCGTTTTTGAAACGGATGCGGAGGGGTTGTCAAAAACAGAGCACATCATTGGTGTACCGAAGCCTGAGATGGAGATCGAAGCGACCGATACGCTAGTGGTCTTCGGAACATTGACTGCCGTGAAGCGGTTTTTGGAAATCAACTCCTGATTCCATAGAAGCACCGTCTGCGATTGGTGTTATCGAAGAACGCGTACAGCTCCTTCTGCTTCGAACCATATACTCAACGAGCCCGAAGGGTCGGTGTAGTGACGGTATTTCGCTTTCCAGATATAGAGCTCGTCCTGGACATAATGAGTCAAGGAAGGCGATTGTGCGTGCCAATAATCTCCGATCGAATTCGCTTGCCAAACTAGATTCCCCCAACGGTTGTAGAGTTGGAAGTTCAATTCAACTAGATTTCGGCCTTCAATCCGCAAGACTTCGTTCAACCCATCCCCATCGGGCGTAAACGCCGTCGGAATGAAAAGGGTCGGTTCAGAGCAAAATTCCTGGACAAAAACAGCCGTCTCGCTTTCGCAGCCAATGTCATTGGTGACCACCACGCCATACGAACCGGGGCCACTAATTGGAATCGAGTTGCTAGTGACTCCATTTGACCATTGATAACCGGCAAACCCCGCAGGCACACCCAACACATACTGAACTCCAGGAAAATCTTCGAAACATAACGAGGTATCTCCCGGCAAGTAAAATTCTGGGCTCGGCAAAGCCAATACGTCCACCAACGAACTGTTTGTGCAGCCTCCGGCGTCCGTCACCAAAACTTGATAAACCCCTGATTCGTTGATCAACACTTCTGCTTCATTGGGCCCATGGGACCAATTGAACTGGAATGGACCGGTCTCGAGGTTTGAAGGCATGGCATCCAAAACAACCCCTGGTGAAGCGCATGTTGTCGTGGAGTCTGGCAAGATAAATAGTGGTCCATCTGTAAATAGGACATCAAGCACATCCGAATGGGAACACCCTTCTGGAGAAGTAACGGTCAGCCCGTAAGTTCCGCTTTCCGTTACCTCAAGCACAGGAAGAGAAGCGCCCAACTCAGACCATTCGTAGACATAATCCGATGGTAATTCTGGGTCAATGGTGACCAAATCCCCTGCACAAGCGACGACATCTGTCCCCAACTCCATATCCGGGAAAATTGAAACCACTTCAACAACATCCGTAGCAAAGCACCCTGTTGCTCCGAGTCCGTCAATTGTAGCTGTAACCGTGTAGACTTGGCTCAATTCCTCCGCCATCTGCGGGTTGGAAGCCAAGGCATTACTCAGTCCAACTGCCGGTTGCCATTCCCACGTTACTGGATTCGAGATGGTCACACTGGCAACCAGGCTCGCCCCTAACGTAGAACACAACAACAAATCCGGACCTCCGGCCACCTCAAAATCGGGATAAACAGTGATGCTGATATCGTCCAAGAAAACTACCCCTGTAGGCGAGGTCATAACCGCGGAGTACACCGTGGTGGCAATAGGGTTTACTGTTACAGACTGGGCATCGGGATCACTCACTTCCCCTGCCGGACTCCATTCAAACGTCCAATCCGCGACATTGGTCGTGGGGTCAAATGCGAGCACGTTGCAATACAAGGAAACAGGATCGAGCTGACCGGCACAAAAGAAATTCTGCGATGTAGCGATGTATGGCTGTGCGACGATTTGCGTTAAAAAACCAGCACCAAACAGCAGAATCAAACCCAACACAACTCGATGAATGTGGCATCGAATTCGGTCACTCAAATGTTGCAATTTTTTCACGTTCACTAGCAATTTATTGTTCCAATTCTTCGCCTTCAATCTTCAAGCTCCATGTCCATTCCAATTCCCAATTCGAGCGAATGTCCAACGTCTTCGGAAGGTAAAAATACGACTCAGGGGTTTGCTGTCGTAACGGGTCCATGGCCTGCCAAATGGAATCATTGTTTGCATCCAACTCGAATCCCACTTCATATTGACCCGGGGACAACTTTGGCCAACCAACAGTCGTGTCCGATTCGCACCGTATTCGAGACAACTCGGCCATCGATTTTCCTTTTGGAGAGCACCGGATCCATCCCGGACCCGAAAGGTCGCTGAGAACCAGCGTAAAGCTTCCAAAATGATCCTCGGGCCACGTTTGCCATTTCCACAACAAGGTGTCTTGGACGCTTGACCCTTCTCGGCTCATCACACCACCCGGAAGAATGGTCAATTCATACTTCTGACCCGACACTTCCTCTGTTCGGATTTCCACTGAGTTGCCTCCTTTACTGGATTCCGATAGCGTCACATCACTCTGTGAAAGCAGTCGAGTAATTGTGTCCTCCCGCAGGGTCCAAAGCGCCGGGTCAACGGCACGCAAAACTCGCCCAAACTCCCACGTTCGCTCATTCCTTACCTCTGTTTTTGCCGGCCACTGAGGTGCCATATTCAGCGCACTTCCCATTGGGGATCGCGTCAACCGAGCTTGCAAAGAATCCGAGCCATCCACCCAAGTCCATATGACGCGTGGGCTTTCCAAGAACTGCGGCTCTTGGGTCCACAATTTGACACTATCTCCGGTTCTGCACCACAGGATGTCCAAGGCCTTATCGTCGACAAGAACCGTCCACTCCTCCTCCATTTCTTCCTCCGTTTTTGGGGCTAAAACTCGCATAAATCCAGAAGAATCAACAGAGGCCGATGCAATATAAGCGGGTAACAATGGGGGCACTGTTGGCGCGAATAACCATGGCGCAGCCCACTTTTTTCCCGCTGCGACAGATACGTTACTGAATGCCAAAGACTCGCCAGGGTTCCAACGGTAGTCACGATTGACATCATCCACGGCGATCGCCTTGTACTGGCCTGTTGCTAAAAAAGACCCCCTAAAAAAGCCTTCTTGATCGGTGATGGCTACAGACACTGGCCGTTCTCCACCCCAAATGCTGTCCCACGGTGTTGAATCCTTGAAAAACAAAGTACGCAATGCACCGACTCCGCTACCCGTGAGATGATCAACAACCTGACCTTCCAATGTCAGGGTATCCAGTTCACTCCCCGTAGAAAACGCAAAGAACAAAGCTTCCGCAGGGTTGGATTCGTGCAAATCCACCAAAGCGTCTCCAAAATTCAAGACATAGGTCGTCTCGGCTTCAAACCACTCCGACTCAAAGAGAACATGCACCTCTTTTCCTTTGGTTTTGAATTGCGGAATTCCTGCGATGGGAGGGGAAATGAGCATTTGCTGCACGGCATTCCGGGAGACAACAAACTCATCAAACCGCAGTGTCAACGACTCAAGCTGGAGGTCAGAAGACCCATTGGGCGGAGTCATCTCAAGCACTTGGGGAGCAGTTTCATCCAGTGGCCCTCCCGCTGGGGAAGACACTTGAGCGCATCCGATAGCTAGGGCGATTCCCAGGAACCACCCCATTCGAACACCCCCATTTCCTTGTTTCATTCCCATTGATTCCATCGTGATTCAAGGTGATCTATAATCGATGCAAACCCTTCCACATCCACTTGAGAAAAGTCTGCTGGCCTGGTAGAATCAATGTCGAGAACTGCCACGACTTCGCCTTCCACCACTACCGGTAGAACCAATTCTGAAATCGACAAAGCACTGCAGGCTATATGGCCTGAAAACGACTCTACATCATCGACAACTTGTGTTGATTTCGAGTCCCATGCCGCCGCACAAACGCCCTTACCACGGTGCAGTCGCGTGCATGCCACAGGTCCTTGAAAAGGTGCTAAAACGAGCTCATCGCGTTGTTGGTCTACCACGTAAAACCCGACCCAATGCCAGTCAAAAGCCGTATAAATCGCCGCTGAGAGGTTCGCTAAATTCGCCATGCAGTTAACCTCACCTTCCAACAATGCAATCCACTGCGGCTGCAAGGCATGGTAAAGGTCCAGTCGGTTGTTAACGTTTGAGGATTTCATCGAGTGGGCATCCGTGCAAAGATACCGCACTGCATCAAGACATCCGTTCATGCCAGGGCAAGAGCCAATGTTCCAACGACCTGATGGGGAGAATCATCCAACGCTGATACGCACATCCGAAACGTAGTTCCAGTGGTCAGGACATCATCAACGAGTAATACATTGCATGGCGTATCTAAAATGCCCTTCTCATAGAAGTAGGTCATGCCCAGTTTGTCAAGCCGCTCCTTCCGGTTCATTCCCGTTAACGATGCTCCGTGCTTTATCCGTTTAAGCAGTTTAGGTTCTATGGGGATATTCCACACGGAAGCAATCCCTTTGGCTACCCACTCCGCTTGATTGAATCCTCGGTCCCACTGCCTGCGCCAATGGAGGGGGATTGGGACCAATACCAATGATTCGATAGGAAAGGGGGCCGCTTCAGCTCCGCTTGCCAACCACCGACCCCAATGCCATGCCAACTTTCGATCTCCACGGTATTTGATGTCTCGGATTTGCCGTTCAAGAAAGTCACATTCCCTTAATCGAAACCCCACTTGGCCCCAACTCGTCGCTAAGCGTTCTTGCATCAAAATCCGGCCGATGCTACCGCGCAAGTCCGGCCAATGCATGGCGCAAATACTACAACAAGAAAACCGCGTGGATTGCGAGAGCATCCAAGACCCACAGCTCACACAATGCTGAGGAAAAAGAACATCGCAAAGGCTTTGCAGCATAACCATGTCCCAATATCCAGCTGCTTTCTTTTCGTTTTCAGCGCTCTTCGTCCCTGTCACGTATAAATTTGTGGTCTCCATGAAATTCGGAAAACTCCCCTCCATCGATGCCTGCACCGAAGATTATTTTCGGTTACCTCCTGTGGAACCCCGCTTTTGCGCGCTGAATTCAGAGCCTCAATCCACTCAGGTTGAAGTTCGCACGGGAGGAACCATGTGGACCATTCGGCCCTGGCGCGGCATTGTATACCCTCAAAAGGCAGTCCAGCGGAGTTGGCCTGAATGGTATGGAAAACAGTTTTCGTGCCTCGAGTTCAACGCAACTCATTACCGCATCTATCCTCCTGAGAAAATGGCAGAATGGGCGGCGGCAATGCCTGAAGACTTCCGCTTTTGCCCGAAATTTCCGCAAATAATCTCGCATTATCGCCGCTTCAATCGATGCGAAGGACCTACAGATGACTTCATCGATGGCATTCTCGCTTTGGGAAATCGTTTGGGAACCAGCTTCATCCAACTTCCGCCGCATTACGCCCCCAAACACGCAGCATATTTGGTGGAATACCTTAAAAAGTGGCCAAAAGAATTGACCTTATCGATTGAGTTTCGTCATCCAGAATGGTTCGAAGAAAGCCTCGAAGCATTGGCTATATGGCAGCTCATGAAAGACCGCGGGATTGGCGCCGTAATCTGCGATACCGCAGGCAGGCGAGACGCGTTGCATATGCGGATCACTTCTCCCCATGTCATCGTCAGGTTCGGTGGATATGAAGGGCACCCCCTAGACGATTTTCGCATCCGGCAATGGGCTGAATGGGTCGACCAATTGAAAAACAGCGGCCTAAAATCGTTTGATTTTCTGGTACACGAACCGGATAGCGTTCTGACGCCGCAAACATGCATTCGATTCGCTGAACACTTGGAACTAGTGAGTGGTTTGAGCTGCCGATCGCCAAAACTTATGGACGCGTCGCTATCGCTTTTTGAAGCGTAGTGATAGACGACTCAAAACCACTAATTCTCAGCGATCAGACGCCGTGACACTTTTTAAATTTCTTTCCAGAACCGCAAGGACACGGCTCGTTTGGAAGCACCTTCTTCTCCACACGGATGGGTTCCGCTTTGCGCGGTGGCAGTGCACCGGCATTGCCACCATTGCCTGAAGCATTCTGACGTGATGCAGCCATGGCTTGCTGCTGGATATTCTGAACGCCCTCTTTTCTAATGTCCATGCGGCCTGAAGCCAAAGGACGCGCAACTGGAGCTTGTTTGACCGGCTGTTGTCCAGGACCAGTAGGAATCGTGCACTTGAGAAGAAACGATGCGACCTCTGCATTCATACGTTGAACCATTCCCTTGAACAGTTCGTACGATTCAAACTTATAGATCAACAAGGGATCTTTCTGCTCAAATCGAGCCAACTGTACATTTGAACGGAGATCATCCATGTCCCTCAAATGCTCTTTCCAGTACTGATCGATAATAGCCAGAACAACCGCTTTTTCGAGCCCCTCCATGACACTAACGCCTTCTGAAAGAACGCTTTGATCAATGTCCGCTGCAACTTGAATCGTCTTGCGACCGTCTGTAAAAGGAACCAATATTTGCTTGAAGTCGTTGGCCGGGTCATCGTTGACACGTTGGATAACCGGATGAGCTCGAGACGCTAGGTCTTTCAGTTTCATCCGATAAACCGTTTCAGCACTTTGGTAGGTCGCGTAGGCGATCTCTTCTGCATTTCCTGATGCAAAACCAGACTCATCCACCGGAGGCTCTATTCCAAAGTCACGCAACAATGCCAAGCGGAACCCTTCGTATTCTTTCTCAGGTTGAAAGGCGACTACAGAGGACTCAACCAGCTCAAAGAACATGTTCGCGATGTCCGTTCGGATTCTGTCTCCGTGCAATGCGTGGCGGCGGCGCTTGTAAATCACTTCACGTTGCGCATTCATGACGTCGTCATATTCCAACAACCGCTTCCGCACACCAAAGTTGTTTTCTTCCACCTTTTTTTGCGCCCTTTCGATGGATTTGGTGATCATCGAATGTTGGATCACATCACCATCCTGATGTCCCATACGGTCCATCATCTTGGAAACACGGTCTGAAGAGAACAAGCGCATCAAATCGTCTTCCAACGACACGTAGAATTGTGACGACCCGGGATCTCCTTGACGGCCCGCTCTTCCGCGCAATTGGCGGTCGACACGTCGGCTGTCGTGACGCTCAGTCCCGATAATGGCCAACCCTCCTGATTGCTTGGTTTCTTCCGTCAGTTTGATATCCGTTCCACGACCAGCCATATTGGTGGCAATGGTTACAGTGCCCGGTTTTCCAGCCTCACTGACAATTTCCGCTTCACGCTGGTGCAGCTTGGCATTCAGCACCTGGTGCTTGATCTGACGAATGTCCAGCATGCGCGAGAGTAATTCGCTGACTTCAACGGTTGTCGTTCCCACCAAAATAGGGCGTCCCGCATCCCGTAATACTACGACATCATCAATGATGGCATTGTACTTTTCACGCTTCGTCTTGTACACCAAGTCCTCACGATCATCACGTGTGATCGGACGATTGGTCGGAATGGCCATCACATCCAACACATAGATATCCCACAACTCTCCCGCTTCCGTTTCAGCCGTTCCTGTCATACCTGACAGCTTGTGATACATCCTGAAGTAGTTCTGCAGGGTCACTGTAGCATACGTTTGCGTCGCCGCCTCAATCTTCACACTCTCCTTCGCCTCAATTGCCTGATGGAGCCCATCCGAGTATCGGCGGCCATCCATGATCCGCCCTGTTTGCTCATCGACAATTTTCACTTTGTTATCCATTAGGACGTAATCGACATCCTTTTCGAACAACGCGTATGCCTTGAGCAGCTGATTCATGGTGTGCACCCGTGCGCTTTTCACACCATAATCGGACATCAGCTTGCTCTTCATTTCAAGCTTAACCTCATCCTCTTCAAGACCGTTATCAATTGTCACCAATTCAGTTGCCAAATCTGGCATTGTGAAGAATTGGTCATCCTCCATATTGGACGTCAAGTACTCGATACCCAACTCCGTGAGCTCCACCTGGTTTTGCTTTTCGTCAATAACGAAATACAATTCCGCATCCGCCTTCGGCATTTCACGTTTGTTGTCCTGGAGATAGATTCCTTCCGTCTTCAACAACTGCTGCTTCATGCCTTCTCCGCTAAGTAGCTTGATCAACGGCTTGGATTTGGGCAAGGCCCGGTAAGCACGAAACAAGGCTAAACCCCCTTCAGATATTTCATCTTTAGAAGCGCCTTCCTTGCCAAGCAGTCGCTTGGCATCAGCCAAAAACCCTTGGGCTGCTTTCTGCTGAATCCCTACCAATTGGACCACCTTAGGCTTCAACCCTTCAAATTCTTGTTGATCTCCTTTCGGAGTTGGCCCGCTAATGATCAAAGGTGTTCTAGCCTCATCAATCAATACGGAGTCCACTTCGTCGACGATGCCATAATGGTGCTTGCGCTGAACCAATTGTTCCGGACGCTGCGCCATGTTATCTCGAAGGTAATCAAATCCGAATTCGTTGTTGGTACCGTATGTAATGTCAGCACGGTACGCTTCCCTTCGTTGCTCGCTGTTCGGTGGGTGCTTGTCAATGCAATCAACACGCATGCCGTGAAATTCAAAAATTGGAGCCATCCACTCAGAATCACGGCGAGCCAAGTAATCATTGACTGTTACCAAGTGAACCCCCTTTCCCGAAAGCGCATTGAGAAACATGGGAAGCGTCGCAACCAACGTTTTCCCCTCTCCCGTTTGCATTTCGGCAACCTTACCCCTGTGCAAAGCGGCACCTCCTACGAGCTGCACATCATAGTGCACCATGTTCCATTCAACCTCCACCCCAGCTGCCATCCATTTGTTGCTCCAAACCGCTCGGTCTCCTGCGATTTGCACTCCTCCGCGTTTTGCGGCAATATCTCGATCCCAAGAGGTGGCTTCAACATCGAGCTCGAGGTTTTCGGACAACCGTCGAGCCGTTTCTTTAACAAGCGCAAAGGCCTCTGGCATGATGACTTCCAAAACTTCTTCGATGGACGCATTGATCTCATTCTCCAAAGCATCCAATGATTCGTAGACCGCTTCTTTGGCTTCGAGATCAGCCTCTCCCATTCCCGATGCCTTGTCCCGCAAAGCGTCAGCATCTTTCGTTTGCTCCGAGATATGCTCTGCAATGCGGCTTTTCAACACGGCTGTGCGCGCCCTCAATCCATCATCAGAAAGCCCTCGTAATTCCGATTCCACAGCGTGCACTGCATCGACAACCGGACGGATGTCTTTCATATCTCCTTCGGCCTTATC
>JAPKAW010000118.1 GCA_028825055.1 Flavobacteriales bacterium
CGAGCAAAAGACTTTCGCAATCGAGGATTAGCGAAATCAATTCCACTGTATCGTGAGCCCCTCAGAAGAAGAGGGGGTGTTGATTCATCAAAATGCGTGGTTCTATTTAAGTTCTTGGGACCAAGGGCATGCGGAATCCTATGAACTTAAGGCCATCGATCAAGGTGTTTACCTCTTTGTTCTAGAAGGCAGTCTCGATGTGGACGGTCATGTTTTAAATCGGCGTGACGCTATGAGCATTTCAAAAGTCGACCTTGTACAAATGAGGGCGACGTCTGAATCTCGATTTTTGCTCATCGATGTTCCCATGCAATGGCAATAGTCTCATGAATCTTATCCCTCAAAAAATCAAGGATTGGGTTGCGCATTATGTCTTGCAACTCAGCCCAAAAGTGGATCGCTTGCGTAGCGGTTCTTCATTGGGTCAAATGAAGTCGATGGTTCTTGTCTACGCCGAGCACGATGAGGCAAAATATAAACTTGTTCGAGACATCGCTACCTACATCAAGAAAGAATTTGGGGTGAAGCGTGTGATGCGCATCGCCTACATTGATCAAGAGAGTAAATTCATTCCCGCTTGGCACCTTCGGAAATTAGAAACTGACTATTTCTGTAAATCTGACTTGAATTGGTTCGGAAAACCCGTCAGTAACGTGAATCCTCTGTTGCAAGAGCCCTTTGATGTTTTAATCCATTTCGATCCCGATTCGTGCGTTCCTTTGGATTTCTTTGTTATGGCGTCTAAGGCCAAGATGAAGGTTAGCAATCATTCCAAGTTGCGGACCAAGGACTATGATATTCTCTTGCCAACAACAAAGGGCGATAACTGGAAGCAGCGAAATCATCGCATCATTCAATTTTTAGCTGAGTCACCACTTTCATGAATACTGAAATGACATCGACCCTTCGAGGGCAGGGCGTATCACTCGTCACACCCTTCAACACTGCGGGTGAGGTAGATTTTCCGTCATTGGAAAAACTCGTGAATCTTTGCGTGTTGGAAGATGCCGATTACATCCTAGCGCTTGGCCCAGCCTCGGAGTGTTCTCTTTTAAATCTTGAGGAACAAAATCGAATTCTTGACTTTGTCCTTGAAATAAATAGTGGTGTCAAGCCAATATTCGCTGGAATTGCCAGTTCTGACACCCGCTCAGCAGTGCAGCGAATTGCCTCCATGCATCTTGCGGGTGTGATGGGTGTTTATTGTGCTGCATCCAACCCTGTAGCTTCGTCAGATTCAGGTCACATTGGACATTTTAGGTCCATAGCTGAAGCGTCAACCAAGCCTATTTTGATACAGAGCCCAGCAAATGAATCGGGAAATGCGATGACTGCAGAAACGATTCTTGCACTTGCCAAAGAACCCAATGTGGCAGGAGTAATAGAATGTTCAGGTGATGTTGCTTTAAATGGAGAGTTGCTGCGCAACCGACCTGCTAATTTCTCAGTCTTGTGCGGAAGGGATGTCATGGCTTTGCCGCTTCTCGCTTTGGGGGTTGACGGCGCGGTTACGAGCCTTGGAAATGCCTTTTGTAAATCTTGGGGAGCCTTGACCCATCAAATGCTTTTTGGATCGGTGAACGAAGCCCGCGTCACTCACCATGCGTTCGCTCCGTTGATGCGAATCTTAGAGATGGAAGGCGAGCCGACAGGCATCAAAACGATTTTGGCACACTTAAGTCTTTGCGATGCCAGTGTCAGACTCCCGAACACCCCAGTTTCTGAAAACACCAAGTTGGCTCTTTACAGAGCAATTGCAGAACTTCCCCAGGAAGCATTGATCAGACAAGAAGCACTCGCTTAGGATTTATAGGTCTGCCGCTGCTCGGCGTGCAATAACAGTCTCCACCTTTTGAATGATGGCCTCTGAAGTAAGTCCATACTTCTCCATCAATTGCGCAGGAGTGCCGCTTTCTCCAAATGAATCATTGACCGCAACCTGCTCCATGGGCACCGGGTTGTGCTCCGCGAGTAACTGAGCGACTTGGGAACCCAATCCGCCCAAACGTTGGTGCTCCTCAGCCGTAACCATACATCCTGTTCGCGATACAGACTCAATCAATGTCTTGCCATCCAAAGGCTTAATGGTATGGACATTGATTACCTCAGCTCGAATCCCCCTATTCTCTAACGCCATAGCCGCAACCATAGCTTCCCAGACCAAGTGACCCGTAGCCACTATGGTCACATCATTCCCTTCTGTCAGTTTTTGAGCTTTTCCAATTTCAAATGGAACATCTGAACGCAAAAACATTGGGACCGCAGGGCGGCCAAATCGCAGATATACCGGGCCTACATGGTTGGCGATGGCCTCGGTCGCTAATTTAGTCTGGCCATAATCTGCGGGACAAATTACCGTCATATTAGGCAACATGGTCATCATCCCCATGTCTTCTAAAATCTGATGTGTCGCACCGTCTTCTCCAAGCGTTAAGCCCGCATGAGAAGCGCAAATCTTAACGTTCTTCTCGGAGTATGCGATGGACTGTCGAATTTGATCATAGACCCGACCCGTTGAAAAATTAGCGAAAGTCCCCGTAAACGGAATCTTTCCTCCAATGGTCATGCCCGCAGCCAAACCCATCATGTTCGCTTCTGCAATTCCTACTTGATAGAATCGATCTGGAAATGCCTTTTGAAAATCGCCCATTTTCAATGAGCCTGTCAGATCTGCACACAAAGCAACGATATTTTTATTGTGCTTGCCTGCTTCGAGAAGTCCCGCACCGAAGCCGCTTCGAGTGTCCTTCTTTTCAGTAGGTTCGGTGGTCAGAATGTAGCGTGAATTAACCATGGATGGATAGATGATGGGTTTTTCCCGAAACGATCGAGAATTGCTTGGTAACTGTGTATTCAGATGAGTTTGCTGATCGCGCACGAAACAACAAGGTGTATTTCCCAGGCTGCAGAATCAGCCTTCCCGACGGGTTTCCTACGTCGAATTTGTAAACGACATCCCCGCTGTCTGTTAGAATCGCACCATATCCAGCAGCAGACGCATCCAATTGGAGGTGTCCCGGCTGAGGAATAATCACCGGTGCTATCTGCCCCTTGCGGACAGCAACATTGCGAACCCATATCGGAGGTGCAGTCGGAAAATAAACATCATATGTTCCGGACAAAAACTTAACTGCCGTATTGATTTTGAAAGAATGTACCGGAATTCTAGACTCCGATTCAGACACCAATACATGAAGGTCTCCGTATTCGTTTCTTTCATTGCGGGCGAATTCAGCCCGAATAGTGCCCTGCTCAACACCTTCGAAAACCAAAGAATTGTGACTTCGTGCATTAAAACGTATGGAGTCGCGAACGAGAGGAGGGAGCGTATGGACTGTGACGTCATACGTCGGGATAGGGTCAATGTGCATGGTGTCAGGGACCATGTTTTGGTTCAACGTATGGATGAATTGTTGCATTACTGCACCTGAATGACGGTCTCGCAATGTGATCGAAACATTGGTTTCATGGGTCCCATCCTGTTCCAACAAGTCAATCTCATATGTCGTGTCATGCATTGCCTGTTCAATGACAATATCAAGCACCTCTCGAAACGTTTCTGAATCTGTCGCATCAAAGAAATTCCCAACGCATCTGAAGGTTTCTTTGAATTGTTCTTCGAGACCGATGCCGATGATGAATGGTTTGACAATGATTCCGCGTGCCTGAAGCATAGTCGATACTGCGCAAGGGTCTTCATCACAAGCCTCAATTCCATCGGTGATGAGCACAATGACCTTGCGGCCATCTCCTGGCTTGAAGTCTTCTGCGGCACGTTCCAATGACCGAGCAATTGGTGTCGTCCCGCGCGCTTGAATCCTTGACAGGGCTCGCTTAACGACCAAATTATTTCCCGTTGAAAAAGGGACAACCAATTCCGTATCGTCACAATCCTGCTCACCGTGCATGAATTTGGTTTGGTGTCCATAGACACGCAAGCCCAATTGCAAGCCAGGAACCCCGTATAGCTCATCCAACGATTGAGAAAGAAGTCGTGTTGCCACAGTGATTTTCCGGTTGCCTTCCCAAAAGGCATTCATGCTATTGGAAGCATCAAATACAAAGAGAATCTGTGTGTCGTCTTCAACTGCGTCCTGCGCCTTGACCGGCGAGGAAGAGAAAAGCCCCGCAATAAAGAGGAATGCTACGAGGTATCGACTCAAATTAATCATGAAAGACCGAAGGCAGTTCTGTGAAATATTAAAGAGAATCAATAGTCACCTAATGTTTGCTCCAATTGACTCAATGCTGATTCCAATTGGGCGTCATTAGGCGCAATGCCATGCCATTTATGTGTTCCTTCCATGAAGTCAACACCCTTTCCCATGCTGGTTGTCATCAAGACAACAATTGGCTTCCCACTGCCCCGATTCGCTTTTCCAGCAACAACGGCTTCACTTAAAGAATCCATGTCATGCCCATCACATGTGAGAACATGCCAACCAAAGGCACTCCATTTTGCAGCCAAATCGCCCAAACTCATCACATCCTCGGTTGAGCCGTCAATTTGTTGTCCATTGCAATCCACAAAACTCACAATGTTATCAATCCCCTTGTGAGCGGCATACATAGCGGCTTCCCAAATTTGCCCCTCTTGCAATTCACCGTCGCCGTGAAGGGTGAATACGGTGCGGTCGTCACCATTTAATAATTTAGATTGCGCAGCACCCAATGCCACACTTAATCCTTGTCCAAGGGATCCCGACGCAATACGAATTCCCGGAAGGCCTTCTTCAGTAGCAGGGTGTCCTTGCAATCGAGAATTCAATTTTCGAAATGTTGCCAGTTCCTCCACGGGGAAAAACCCTCGTCGAGCAAGGACACTATACCAAACAGGACTGATATGCCCGTTGGATAGAAAAAATAAGTCTTCATCCTTGCCGTCCATGCTGAACGACGCCGGATCCAATTTCATGGCATCGAAGTAGAGCAGCGTGAGCAAATCAGCACACCCTAAACTCCCTCCAGGATGACCCGATGAAGCGCCATGGACCATTCGAACAATGTCCCTTCGGACCTGAGAAGCAACAGAAGATAAATCAGTGGAAACCATGCATGTTGATTTTGAAAGAAACTCAGTGTAAAACTACTTCTCGATCTTTCGGAACGCAGGATATTGTGAACAAAGTGTTCGAAAGCAAATTTGTCATCTGAGGCTTACCTTCGCGCTCGTCTTCAAAAAAGATTTTACATGGCACTCAAATGCGGTATTGTCGGTCTGCCCAACGTTGGCAAATCAACCCTTTTCAATTGTCTTTCGAATGCAAAGGCACAAAGTGCCAACTTTCCGTTTTGCACGATTGAACCGAACATTGGCGTAATCACTGTTCCTGACCCCCGTTTGGAAACGTTGGCCCGCATTGTCGAACCTCAAAATGTTGTTCCGACGACTGTCGAAATCGTTGACATCGCTGGATTGGTTAAGGGGGCTAGTAAAGGGGAAGGGCTTGGAAATAAATTTCTCGGGAACATTCGAGAAACCGACGCTATTTTACATGTATTGCGTTGTTTCGAAGACGATAACGTCGTTCATGTGGACGGCAATGTTGATCCGATTCGAGACAAGGAGGTCATTGACATGGAGCTCCAACTCAAGGATCTGGAAACCGTAGAAAGTCGAGCCATAAAAATCAAAAAAATCGCAGCAACGGGGGACAAGGAAGCCACCAAAGCTTACGCGTTCTACGAACGCGTGCAGCGTACGTTGTCAGCAGGTGAATCTGCGCGTTCCATGGAATTGGAGGAGAACGAGTTTCCGATGAT
>JAPKAW010000003.1 GCA_028825055.1 Flavobacteriales bacterium
GTGCAAGGCAGATTCTACTTCTGAACCGCTACCAGGCCTGCACAGGCCACTCCCAAAAACCGCCTCCATTTGGCACAACAATGGGAACAACAACCATTTGAAAGGCTCTGAAACACCTGCCATTGCTCAATAGTTGATAGCCCCCTACGGGCTACAAAAAGAGACTCTTCGGAGTCTTTTTTTTTCTGTGTCCAAGCCTTTGATTTTACTGATGTTTTGAAAGTTTTTGCGTTCGAAATCTGCGTAGCCCGTTACAGGCTATTACAAAAGTTTAAATGACTAGTGATGAGTTTGTTGTGTTTTTCCAAATGTGTCAAGACGACTCAAAACGGCATACAAAAAGCTTCAGAATTTCTGGGCGAAAATGGGCGTTGAGGTCAGCAGCTGAAACAGCATGAATCCTTGAGAAAGGAACATCTGTGCAACCAAGCTTCCGGCACAGTAGTCTTGTCGGTATGAAACGTAAATCAGCATACCTAGCCCTTGTAATTTTCGCAGTTTTTATATGCGCTCACGCACAGGGTCAATCTGTTACGTTAAGTTTGAACAATGTTCCGGAGGGCATTCAGTGCAATGAAGTCTGGACAGAGCAAAATTTGGATTTGCGCCTTGTCGAAACAACTTCTGAGGACTGCACTACAGGTAGTTGTTATTTTGGATTTTACAATGAGTCCTTAGCCCTTTGGCCTTCCCGGCTCATGATTGACTTGTCGAGTTTGCAAAATATTCAAACGGTGGAAATTGATATTGAAGATCTATGTGGACCCGATTGTACACGAGCTTTTTTAATGGACGAAACTTTGTTCAATATTGATAGTGTCAAGAATGTTACGGCTGGCCCTCAAACCTTAATCCTTGATAATCCGACGCAGGCATTTTTGACAGAACTTGCTATTTCTTCTTGTGAAGGTGCGATAAGCGAAATTCGAATCTTTCAAAACACGAGTTCCATTGAGAATGCGCCCTCTGTGGATAGAAAAGTTTTGCGAATCGTGGATGCCCTCGGAAGAGAAGTCCCTTTTACCACTGGGCAGCTCCTTTTTTATATTTACGATGATGGCTCGGTAGAGAAAAAGATTGTTATTAATTGATTTAAAGTGATTTATGTAGCTTGCTGTCTGTTTAGACAATAAGTTGAAGTGAATAATAAAAGGGGTGTCTAACGAGCAGCTTTTGTCTCCCTCGAAGGGCTATTTAAAAAACTCTCGCATCTTCAACCGATGCGGGGATTTTTGATTTGTAACCCTTGCTTGGGTTGAGTTTCACCCCTAGGCGTGAAATATCTCACGTCAAATAGTTGCAACTTCGCCATCAAGCGAGGATGATTTCTGAATTCTGTTTGAATAAAACATACCATGAAAAACCTAACTATTCTATTCACGATTGTCTTGGGGCTCACCCAAGCAATACAGGCCCAAGTAACGACAGTCGATTGTGATCTTATGAGTTTAATCGTGAATGTGTCGGACACGGGATTCGTGACTTTGTATCACCCGGGGCATTACTTAACTCATCCTCAAAGCGAGAATGTGATTGAATGGGAAGTGACCGATGCGGATGGCAATGTAATCTCCGAAGAAACGTTGATCGATGCGAGCGGTTTTGGATTCGAACATGACATTCCACTCACAGAAATCATGAATGTATCTGCACGCCTCACCAACGACTCCGCAATACACAATGGCTTTCCTGTTCATTGTTTGATCGAAGACCAATTGTATTGGGAAGTAAGCGAAGTTATTCCAGGTGTTTTTAATGGATGGTGGGAATTTCTGCATGGCAATGTCGGTGTCGACCAAAATGGAGTTTCGGGCATCTTTGACGTCACCCCTTCGGCAATCGAAATGGACAACAAGATTTATGACCTGTACGGAAGGGAGCTGAAGGAAGTCCCGATTGGACAGATGTACATTCAAAATAAGCAGAAGTACATTCGGTTTTATTGAGAACCGATGCAATTGATAGTAACAAAAACGGTTCACTAAGCCTGAACCTTTCGTTCCCGTTTTTGCTGTCCGAGCTTTTTTGGAGATTGCCTTCCTTGCGCAGAACCTTTTTAGTCGTTTTTAGGTCAACCAAACGGTGATATGGGTCAACGAATGAGGTGCTTTATCGATGCAGAACGAACGAAGGCTGCCACGAACAACAAAAAAGGTCTTGTTCACGGTTTGTCCTTCTTCGATCAAAATATCCCCTCTCCATACCGTCCTTTCTTTGGCGATCGAGTGGATGTATTTCTCCGCTTCTGCGGAAATCGAAATCGAATGCTTTATTTTTTTGATCAAGTTCTTCAACGCTTTCTTTCCTAGTGACTGGTTAATAAGGGGGCAACCGCGATCGTTACGATCGTTTTAGGAACTTGATTCCTTGGGAAGAACGGGAGGTTTGGACCTGAATGATGTACAAGCCCGGTCGCAGCCCTGAGACGTCGATGGTGGTGAGGTCAAGGGCTTGGCCGGACAGGCATAACTGGCCGTGAATGTCGAAGATCTCCCAGGTTGATTCGCCGCTGGACAGCCCCGAAAACCAAAGTTGTTCTCCTACAGGATTGGGGTAGACAAAGGGGTGGTCGACCGCCAATTCTGAAGCGCCCAAACTGGAGTTCCACGTAAGAGATGCGAGGACGGCTTGTGAAGCGGTCACCTTCCCGTGTCCCCAAACGTCGTCTCCTGCTGCAGGAAGTGTCCCCGTATCCTCGTCCTCGCGGGCTGTTGATTCCAAGATGGAACGGATGTCAGCCGGAGTCAGCTCGGGATTGGCTTCCAACATCAATGCCACCACGCCAGCGACGGCGGGACCGCTCATGCTCGTCCCGGATAGCCGCGCAAATTCGTATTCCGTTCCATCGAACTCAACCGTGTTGGTGATGCTGTATCCGATGTCGCGAAAGGAGCTCAAGGAAGATTCGACGCTCACGCCAGGACCGGAGACATTGGGTTTGAGCCGTTCGTCCAAGGTCGGGCCGTAGGTGGAGAAGTTGGCCAACGTGCCGCCCACTTCCGTTCCAACAGGGTTCAGATATTCCGAGGCGTAGGCACCAACGGCAATGACACTGTGGCCGCAAGCGGGTTGTTGGATGCCGTAGTAGGGGTCACCACTCAGCCAACCCGATTGGGCTGCTTGAAAGTCTTGCCCCCAGTTGCCCACATCATTGGTCAAGTGCGTGTGATTCCAGGCATGCACACGACCGCTTTCACCGGTTACTTGCATTAACACGGCGACATTGGCGCTCCCTTTGTGGATGCGCATCTGCATGAACGGTCGTCCATTGGCCGGGTGCGAGGGCTCCAAGACCACATCGTAAACGATGGTGTCGTTGTTGACCACCACACTCGTGTCCAGAATCAAAGGTCCGTCGGAAGTGCTGTACATGGGGCTTTCACCCACAACCGTGGATAAGCCAACGGTCAACCGGAATCCCATTTCAAATGACTCACCCACCTCGCCCCACAACGTGAGATTTTGGCCCCAGGCGTTGGGGTTGGAAGTCAGTGGGTAAAACTTCACCCGGGAGCGGATGGTGTCCCCGGGCGCTTCAAATGTGTGATCCAAGTGAAAGTCCACATCGCCATTGTTGCCATTGGAACTCACAAACACGACTCCTTCCTCGGACATGGCGTCGATGAATTGGTTGCTCAGTCCACTGCCGTCAGGCGTTCCCCATTGGGGCAAGCCCCAGCTGTTGTTGATGACCAACCGCTTTCCGTCCGCTTCAGCCACGCTTTGCATCCAATCATAGGCATCCAATGCGGAGGACTCATCCACCATCAGTGTGGCGAACAAAAATTCTGCGGCAGGCGCCATGCCTTTGAGTCCAATTCCAGCGCCACTTCCGCCAGCGATCCCGGCCACATGGGTTCCGTGCGTGGAGTAGCCGTAAACGTTGGAGGTGTCGCTTCCCAACAATTGGATGTCTAAAGGGGATTCTGCGACGGTGCCGTACCCGTAATCACCGGGCGTTGGTCCAGCTTGCCGATATTGGTCCCACACCGCGCGGATCCGAGAGGTCGAGAGGGTGGTATCGCGAAACATCGGATGTGTGTAATCAAACCCCCAATCGAGCACGCCAATGAGCACGCCTTCGCCGTGATATGGTTGCGGAAGATTGAACCCCGCATGTACACTGTCCACTCGTGTTCCGTAGCGGGCTTTATTGACATCGGGCACCGCACGCGAAGCCAATTCGACGAGCGCCATAGGGGTTTCCCATATGGCGTCGAGCGAGTAGGCATCCACCCGAAACGAGGCGATTCCTTGCCGACATGCTCCCGCGGTTACGGCTTCTTCATTCGCCGCCCAAACGCGCCATTCGGCTTCCGTGACGCCTTCGGTCAATCGCCCCAAGAATCCTACCGTGGCCCGACCTTGCACCGTAGCTAATGGATACGCTTTTGTGGCATTCAAGAGGCTTTTCGTGTCGTCGTGTTTGGAGACAAGAACATCCAATTCTGAGAGAGCTTGTAAATCGACCTGAGCGATGTCTTGAGCTGAGCTCGATGCCGTGAAAAAGACCAAGAAACCTAGGATGGAAAATCGAAAATTCATGAAGCGAATGTAATGATGCAGCACTTGTAATCGGCCTGTTGTAAAGATGAGCTACGCGTGTAAATGTGCCAAATTTCAAAATGAATCACGGCTCAATGAACTGGTCGAACAGCAAGACATGTGAGATTGCAGCTTTGCCGCCGTTATCCGAAACCATGGGCTACAAAGTTTTGGAGACAGTGACATGATCCTCATCAAAACAACGGAGACCGGCGCCGAAGAATGGACTCAAACCTTTGAAAGTGTCACCGGAGCAGATGACTCGGGTTTCGCTGTGAAAGAAACAGAAGTTGGATGTTACCTCCTTTTGGGGTCCACTTCAGGAGGCGAGAAGTCACAGCTCTACCTGATCAAAACATGCGGGGAAGTGAGCGCAATCAACTCACTTCTTACTCCGGGTAAAAAATTAGAACGCATTATCGACCTTTGGGGCCGACAGGTTGCACCCACCGCGAATCAAATCTAGCTTTATATCTACGACGACGGTTCGGTTGAGAAGCGATGGATGACCGAACATTGATTGACAAGCTAAAGAATAGATGGCGGCGCCCTTAACCGCCCGAAAAAAAAGGCCTGCGGTTGTCACATTTTCGCCAACCCAAGAGTAAACACATGTAATGCCCAGATTTGCTCTCATATTCAGATGTTTTCTTTTTGCGAGCGCGACCTGGTTCATGGGGTGCGAAAAGGAAACGTTCGATGTCACCGTAACTGAATTTGATGTTCCAAGCCCTGAAGTCATTGCTTCTGTGGACTGCCCGGGTTTGATGCTCGATGTGGGAGACGCGTGTGAATTGAACGGTGGTGAAGGCATGGTCTCTGCGGAGTGTGAATGCATCACGTCGGATTCGGGTGATCTGATTGCGTTGGAATTCATCAATGACTCCTCTTTCGAACTTGTGGCAACCGTAGAAACCGAGCCTCCTTTTTTGGCCGGCTTAACTTACGTCGTCATTCCCCCCTATGGAACTACCGTGTCGTATTACCTCCCTGATGGGATAACAGCGTTTTCGTCTGCCGCTTTTTTTGTTTGTTCCACCAGCGGAATTTTGAATGATGTGGCGTCGTATTCGAATACTTCTTCTGTGGAAGGTGCAATCGTTCAACTTCATGTGGGTTGCCCATAAAAACAGGTGGATTGTTGAATTTAACCACGGGCCCAGTCGTTGAACAGACGCGGCAAGAAAAAGAGCACGCGAACGATCCACATTGGTCTCTAGTTCAAAAGTGTTTAGAAGAGGTGCCGGCTGCTCAGCGGGCGCTGTTTAATCTGTTGTTGCCGTACCTCAAAAGTGCGGTTCGACGGTACATCTGGTCCGAGAAGGATGTGCAAGACGTACTGCAGGAGGCGTTCATTCGCATTTTTCGCAGCTTGCATCAATTCGACCGGAGCAAAGGCCGGTTTCAGACGTGGGCTACGAAAATTGCTGTGAATGCGGCCATCACACAGGGAATGCGAGATTCTAAGCGAAGGTTGTCGTTGGAGTCCGATCATGAAATCTCGGAAGAGCCGGAGGTGTTGCGGCAGTTGGATGAAGAAGCGTTATTGCAGCGTTTGAAAGCGCTGCCAAACGAATACTATAAAGTACTTCTTCTCTACGCAGTTGATGGGTACTCCCATGATGAGATTGCAGTGTTGCTTGACATTACAGTTTTAACCTCGAGAAAGCGACTCTCGAGGGCTAAACAGTGGATTGTTTCAAGATTTGAAGTTGACGGGAATGAGATGATTCTCAAAAAAAGTACCGACCATGAAATGGATTGAAGACATACTGAATGCCAAGTTGGGGAATTCCAAAGCGGATGCAGATCCTTCGTTGGATGATTCTCTCTGGAACAACATCCAAACGGGATTGAGTGAACCTGAAGTGGACAGCGGATCGGCTGCTGGAAATTCGACCTGGTTGAATCGGGCCGCAAGTGTTGGCGCCGTGTTCTTCATTCTTGGTGGCGTTGGTGTGGGATTGAAGTGGGAGTCGGATACCGTTGCCAACAAGGATGAATTTCTGTCGACTCAGGTGGTGGAGAATAAAGCATTGGTGCAGGAAATCAACCGAGAGGAAGAGAACCCGCTGGGAACCGAACAGATTGAGCAAGGGGAGGCATTCATTGCATCCGTCCCCGATGCACCCATGTCAACGGAGGAAGCAATCGATCCAATGGTATCGACCCTGGCACCGTTTCAATCCGCTTCGACGAGAACATTTAGAGACGGTAATCAGTCCCAGGAGGCCAGGGCAGGCGAGGATGACCAAGAAGGGGGTGATTTACCTGGCATGAGGTTTGGAAAAAATGAAGAGATAGCGCGTGACGCGGTCACAACGCTTGGCGATGCCATTGAAAATCGAACCACTCCGCCGTTGAAGCCCCTGAAACTGCGACGACTTGCCAGGAATTGGCCAATCGAGGCGGTACTGAATGAAATTGACACCGACACCGGAGAGCTGTCCCGTCCCCGACACATCGCTATCAGAGCTTTTGGTGGGTTGACGTTGAGTGATTTTCATTACACCAGCGATGAACTCGGAACATTCAGCGATTATTTTCATGCTGGATCGGCTGCAGGTGCTGGATTAGCAGTGGATTTTAACTTCAGAAATCAGCGTTGGTCCGTGGGGGTGGGCTGGTTAGATTATGCGCAGCGCTTGGAGTTTGAGCACACATGGCAAACGGAATTCGTGGACCCTGATGGCCTTATTTCCATTGAGATGGATCCCGTAACCGGGGATACATTGGCGATGGAAACTGGCCCAGTGTTGGTCACGGCCTCGCATCTTCGCCAGTTTCGCAATTACAATCACGTCAATGCCGTGGTCATTCCTTTCGAGTGGCGCAAGGAATGGTTGATTGCACGGTGGACGCTTGGAGGTGGGCTCGGAGGACAGCTCCTTATTCGAACAGGAGCAAGCGGCCACTCTTTTGCGGATGAGGGTACCTTGGCTTCGTTTAATGATGCCGACTTGCCGGGGGCTCGGATCGCCTGGTCTCCCTTTACGCGGATTTACGGGGGATACCAGTTCCAACCCGAATGGAGGCTGGACGCTTCGGTTTCCTTGGGCTTTCAATCGTTGAGAAGTGCGGGTAGCGAGCAGCTGAGCAGTCCGGGGCTCAAACAGTGGGACGGGCAACTTCGAACGTTGCAGGTCGCCGTAGGGCTTACCCGATTTTTTGAACTTTCGCGCACCAATTCTGTACAATAAAGGTGGTCAATAACGATAGTCCCTGCTTGGAATTCAAACCAAGGCTCACATCCGTTTACTAGGATAAAAATCAGCAATTAAACGCAATTCAGCTCCCCCCATCAGTCCAAATGACTTTTCTCTTGTCACACTCGTAGCATGATCATAGTAACCCATGTTATGATCCGCAAAAAAATAAAAAACTTCATTAAATGATTTCTAAGATTCTCAAAACAGGTGCAGTCTTTTGTCTCGCTTTGACTTTAGGCCAGCAGACCAAAGCGCAGTGGGGCTTTACATTGGACAATGCAATGGATGGCATCATGTATGTCAACGACTCTGTTCCTGAGCCGTGTTGCTTCAACTCAGGTTATATGTTCCAACAGCTTAACATCGAACAGTTGGACGACGAAGACAACGAATACACAGTTTTTGTCCCGAATCAAGAAGCGGTGGAAGAAGTGATGGCCTTGATGAATCTGAATCAATATGACTTGGCTGGATTCTCGGATTTACCCATGGCATTGAACTACCATATCGTACCCGGCACGTACATGGCGGCTGATTTAGCCGACGGCATGACGTTGCCTACGTTGCAAGGTCAAAGCCTCAGCGTCTCCTTTGGAGCAGGCGTCATGATCAACGATGCCAATGTGCTTCAAACCGACATTATTGCAGACAACGGTGTCATTCACGTGATCGACAAAACAATGGCTCCAAGCGGTTATCCTGAGGCAACTGTCGTCACGGCGATCGCCCAAAGTGAAGCGCACACGGCGTTCACTTCTGGAATCATCAATGCTTATTTGGTTGAATACTTGAGCGCTCAGGCATTGGAAGCCGAGGATGACAACAATGGGGATCCACTTCCAGGTCCTTATACCGTGTTTGCTCCTTCTGATGATGCAGTGAACGCGTTTACTTTGTCCATCGGCTATTCGGATGCAACCGCTTTCATCAGTTCACAATACGTGGATGAGTTCGTTGAACGTCACATCGTTGTCGGTGTATACGAAAGTGGCGATTTGAGTGACGGTCAGGTTTTGACCACTCTGAGTGGAGAAACCATCGTCATTGGCCTCGGCGACGCTGGAGCAACAGCTTCAGGCGCGGCGATTGAAATCGTGGACATTCTTGCCTACAATGGCGTCGTGCATTCTTTGGCCGAAGTGTTGCCGTTGGACATCCCAGCAGTAGAAGGAACCTGTGGAACATGGACCATCAACTTGTACAACGCGAGTGATTGGGAAGATTGGGGTGGATCTACCGTGGACATCTACGTCGACGGCATCATGATTGCCTCTGAAACCAATAACGAGCTGGCAATTGATGAAGACTTTAATGGAATTCCGGAAGAACTTGGAACGAGTGCGTTCTCGTTCGCTGCAAACGAAGGTTCCGTAATCGATATCCTCTTCACTGATACGAACGGATCCGGATGGCCTTCTTATGAAGTTCTGGATGAAAATGGGAATGTGCTTTTTGAAACCGCAGACGACACGAACTTTGGAGCGGGAAGCGTATTTGGTTTGAAGCCCTGTGATACGGACTTTTCATGTGGCTACGTGGAAATTCTTTTCGTCGATGAATCCCAAGAAGGATGGTATGGCGGAGCTCTTGAAGTCTTTTCGTACGAATATGGCATGTACGCCACTATTGATTTTAATCCTTTCGGCACGTACGCCCCTAGTTTCCAATCATTTTGGCAAGGGAAAGCCTTTGTACCTGTCAATACAGGTGAGATTGGCTTTGCGGTAATGGAGCCCATCATCAATGCAGAAGCATGCGGCTATTTAGCCTTTGGACCAAGCGGCGAATTGCTCGTGGATCAATCGTCTGAATTCGTGGCTCCTGAAAGCGTAGAAGGCATTGTTGCTTGCGCTGTAGGTGATGATGCTCAATGCAATGCGGAATTTCAGGTGGCTCAAGCCACAACGCCAAACGGGACGCCCATCGCTGGAGCGGTGGATGTGATCATTTTTGATTACAACATCAACGCGACATACGCTTGGGATTTCGGAGACGAAGGAACCAGCGATGAGCCTTTCCCCATCCACGCATACAATACGGATGGTCCTTACACCTTGTGTCTGATGGTCACGGACGCGGATGCCGGTTGCAGTGAGCTCTACTGCGATACGATTTCAGTGGATTCTCTGGGTTTGTTGGATGGCTTTGTGGATGGCTTTTTGATCACTGTCATCAATGGCGGTGAGAGTGGTTCGACCAATGCGGTGGGCGAGTTGAATGGATACTTCGCAGAAGCAAAAATCTACCCGAATCCTGCGACGGATTGGTTGGCAATTAGCGGGCTTGAACCGAGTTTGATTTGGAAGGCAAGTCTATTGAACCTTACAGGACAAGCTGTGAGAGAATTCAATGGCACGGGTACCTACCCCATGAACGTGTCTGGCGTCACTCGCGGCTCGTATCTGTTGCAAATAACCAGTGAAAACAACGAAACCAAGACGCTGCGTGTTGTGATTGATTAAATCGACGTTGCATCGCTTGTCAATGCTCGCACGTTGACCGGCCCTTAAAGGTTGCTTTCAGAATCCTCGCATCTTCAACTGATGCGGGGATTTTTACTTTTTAATCGTTGCTGGGCGTGGGTAACATGTGTGAAATGCGGAAAGACCGGAGGTACTTTTTAGCAGTGCACGAAATAAGAACCTAGACTGGTGTTGCCAGGAAGTGTGTATTCTTTGAGCTGATTGGGTGTAAAAACCTGCTACCCACAGCGACTATATTCGCTGCATGATTGAACTTCTCAATTGTCCTGTCTGCAACTCCGATTCGTTTGACTCTTTTATTGAGACGACGGCTCAAATGCATTCCAATAAAGAGCTGTTCAACTTTGATCAATGTTCCAGCTGTAAACTTGTTTTTTTAAATCCGAGGGTCCCATTGGATGACCTTAAAAACTATTACTCATCGCACTACTTGCCCTATCGAGGGTCAGAGGCTTGGGGGAAATACGAAAAGCGTGTAGAAGGGAGTCAGCAAAAGTTAGACTTAAAGCGGTTTAAGCGAATTAATGCTGCTCATGAGCTATCGGAAAAATCTTTGATTTTGGATGTGGGGTGCGGAAACCCATCTTTTCTCAAGGCTTGTCAGCAAAGATTAAATTGCCAAACAATGGGCATTGACTTTAGCGATGAAGGGTGGAAGCAGCAACCTGAAAACTTTAAGGAAATAAATTTACAGGTAGCAGAGATCAAAGACCTTCCAAGCAATCTTCAACCTGATGTAGTGACCATGTGGCACTACCTCGAGCACGACTACTCTCCCTTAGAGAACCTAACCTTGTTAAAATCATTGTCCAAACCATCTACCACGCTGGTCATTGAGATACCTAATTTTGATTCTTCCAGTAGAAAGAGGTTTGGGAAAAACTGGGCGGGTTGGCACACTCCAAGGCACCTCTCGTTGTTTTCTCCAAAAAATATAGCGCTCTTGCTAGAAAAAAGTGGGTGGAAAGTTTCTGAAATCCTGACTTACGGAACCATGGACCCCTATTTGCTCTACTGGATGAGTAGAATGGAGCAAAAAGGAATCCGATGGGACAAGAATATGGAAGAGGAATTTGTGCAATTCGTCATTGGAATGGTCAAGTTTCTGCCCAAAAGATGGATGGAAAAAACAGCTTCGCTTGGAGTAATGACTGTCATAGCACAGCCGAAGTAAGCGGTTTTAGCAATCTAAGAGATCCTTGCCTTGCCACGTTCCTGAGGCTTTGTAAGGATGGAATCGAGAAAACAGCTCCTCCCTATACCATTCATTCTTACGGGTTTTTCTAATGGCTTCTTTGTGTTGTTTGCTGTTGTATGCAAACTCCTTAACGGCATCAAAGTTTTTCCACAAGCTAAACGTAGCCATCTGAACAACAGGGACTTCTCCTATTCCTTTCGTGTAAATCAATCCTTTGTTTCCATCCAAGGGTTCTTGTGAGGTAGGAACGTACTTCCAAAAGCGCACGAGCCAATTCCACTTTATAGTTGCTCGGGTGATCACGGCAATAGGCAAATTGGGATCTAAATCGGTCCCTTTCTCAAAGGGTGTCTTGCCCACCCAGGTTCCTCCTGCTGAAATATTTTTCATAAAGAGTGTATACAGCTCGGTTGTGCGGCTCTTGTAATTCTTCAGCAGAACAGAAGCGTTGAAAAACTCCGTTGCGGCCTCTTCGGATTCCCAAACTTGGAGCAGGCTGTATGTTGACCAATCAGGTAGTGGATTGAATCCTTTTCCCTTGCCGCTGCCCATGAGACGATAAAAGGAAAGTCCTTTCACCTGAGACAATTCATCATGCGCAAATTGCATCATTAAGAATCCCCAACATTTATGGGGGAATGAGGAAAATTTAAAAAAAGAAATCGTTGTAATCTGTTGACTCATCTGACGCTTGAAGGTAATTTAAACTGACCTAATGACGGCCATTCATTCATTAAACATTGGAGCGACAAAAGCTACAATTGCGACAATAAGCGTATATAGCGGCTGGACAAATCAGTTGACGCAATAGCAAATTATCCAAACGGTATACTCTTTCAACGACGGTGGTTTCATGGGGCTTTTGGATGGAAAGTTCGAGCTTTCTTGCAACGCAGTGGAAGGGGGTATGAATGTCCAAATAATACTGAGACACACGCATGTCTCACGTCTTACAAAAACGAGCCAAGTTGATTTCGAATGGAATCATCAGGGGGAGTCACCTTTTTTGATTCTGACTTTTAAAGCGTTTCATTCCGTCTGGCCTAATGGCCTGGTGTTTCGTGGTGCGTCCTTTGACCCGCTTTCTCCACATTTGAAATGAACTTCTTTTCATGTGACGCCGCATTAAATCGCGGACTTGGTTCTCCTTGAGGCCGTATTGTATCTCAATCGCTTCAAATGGTGTTCGGTCTTCCCAAGCCATTTCAATGATGCGGTTGATCGAATCTTCTTCGAAGTTTCGCGGCATCTCATTTTTTAGATTTTCGGCATCGAAGGGCAGCATTCAAAGGTAACAAAGCGCATCGGATGATGTTTAAATCGAATCCAGATTTCAGGTCGCCAAGTAAACACAAAGTTGATTTTGCCTGTGTAAATTTTGGTGTTTTGAGGCCGTGTCAATCGATAAAGTCAAGCAGGAAGCCAACACCTTAGCGACTAAGCTAGTTGCATGCTTGAACGTCTGAATTGTCCAGTCTGCAACTCCGATTCGTTTGACTCTTTTATTGAGGCGATTCAAGGAATCGCTTTAACTTGAACGCTCAGCACTTCGCCCTTGCAATGAATCGTTCACTGCGGGCGATGGAATTAAACGTGAGCCATGGCGAGAAAAACCAATCATACAGCAATCCGCACTCGTGTCATCTTCGCAGCGATGCTGCTATTCATGGTAGGGATTCGAATGAATGCAGATGCTCAGGAGAGCCCCGAATTGTTCACCATTTACTTGGTCCGGCATGCCGAAAAACAGACAGATTCCAATGACCCACCGCTCACTTCGTGTGGTATTCAGAGGTCAGAAAGTCTAAATGATTTTTTGGAAGCGGTGCCTCTTGATGTCGTTTACAGCACAGATTATAAACGTACCCAGAGTACAGCAGCACCCACCGCGCGTGCCCAGGGATTGTCCATTCAAGGGTATTCTACGCAGGCGTTGGATGAGATGGCGGAGCAGTTATTGCGGAACGAACAAGACGCTTTGGTCGTTGGTCATAGCAACACAACAGGTGTGCTAGCGGGTCTCTTGGTAGGAGAAGAAATCGGGGCCTTTGATGAATCGATCTACAACCGTATTTACCAAGTGGTCATTTCAAAAGATGACAAGCGGCTCCATGTCTTCCATACCGCTTTTGACTGCGCGGAACGCTAGTGCATAAAAATCCCCGCAGCCGTTTCCGGTGCGGGGATTTTACAAGAACTCAACTTCGATGCTGATCAACAGCGGTGTTACACTTTGATCACCTTGAAGTTCTGCTCAAATGTCTGAGTAAAGCATTTGACGAAGTATGTTCCAGGAGCATAGCCATTGAGCGAAATCGTCTTTCTGGTTGCGCCGTTCGGAATGCTGCTCGTTTCGAGAACCCGGCCCAATCGATCCAACACCATGATTTGCAAAGGCTCATCCCATGTGCCAGAAGACTCGATTTCAATGTTGAATTGATCGCTTGTGGGATTGGGGTAAATCTTGATCATGGTGTCGTCGACAACAGCGTCGTCGACATGATTGACGCCAATCGCCATCAGCAGTCGTTCGAATTCATAGACGCATGTACTGAGGTTGTCCATTACCTCGACATTGTATTCGCCAACAGGTAGGTTCATGAATGTGCCTGTCTCAACAAAGTTTTGGCCTCCGTCAATGCTATATTGATAGGAGCCTTCAGCTGAAACCGGCAGGATCACAATTGAACCATCCGTCGTCAATACGGAAGTGGGGTGGGTCACCGTGACATCTAAATCTGTGAAATCGCACACGTCCACAAAAACGGTTTCTGTATAGGTGCAAATTCCTGTTTCGTTTTGGACCACCACATCGTATGCTCCCACGCTGAGGCCGCCGAATGTGTTTGAATCTCCGAATGATAGACCACCATCAATGCTAAACTCAAAGTTGTCCGCAGTTGAAGCGGTGTTGATGACGATGATTCCATCGTTGGCAGAAGACGACGTCGCTTGTTCTACGTCGACGGTTGCGGTGATATCACATTCCGCGTCCCCCATGCAAAAAGATTCAATGGCTTCACTATCGAAATCACCATCGTTGAAAACGATGGTTTCGCCCGAGGAATTTGAGACTTGAAAATTCCCTTCTCCATAACCGCAGCACATGCCATCGCCGAAGGAATCAAAGACATACAGGGTGAGGCATGCGTTGGAATTCACGCAAATTTCTTCTGAGTATTCGTCTGTCCCTGAGCCCAAATCCCCAGAAGATAGGATCTGTCCGGATCCAACATCCACCATTTTCCAAGAGGTCTCTTGAGGATAGTCGTCCGCGAGGAAAGAGAGCGTAATGGTGTCAAAGTCCAATTCCAAGTCGGCGCTTGTCGATACGGTGTTGTTGCTCGCGTCCCCATCTGTCTCGTTATTCACGGTGATAAGAGCCAATTCAATGGTATTGTTGGCTGGCAACAAATTGTCTTCAATCGAGATGGACAGAATGCCTTGTTCTTGGGATTCAATGTCCACCATTTCTTCCAAAACCTCGACGACGTCTCCATTGATAACAACTAAGATTTCTACAACATCGAGGGACTGTTGGCCATGATTGGAAAGTAAGAGACTGACACCGAGCTGGCCCTCACACGTAGAGTAGACCTGCCCAAGTGTGATCGATGCGTCTAGAGCGTGGATATTGGTGACCACGAAATCGAGTGTGTCGTTGTTTCCGTATCCGTCCTCGGGGTCAGAAACGATGCCCGTGATGATATAGTCGCCTGGGGTGGAGAAATCTTGCGGTGCGATAAACTGAAATTCAGCATCGCTGAAAGGCGCAATGACCTCCGTTATGGTCATGGTTTCCATCAATTCTCCATCTACCAGCAAGGAGAGGTCGAAATCGCTCATGTCGTTCAATCCGGTGTTGGCGACCCGCAAAGTGACTATTTCTTCCGTTCCCAAGATGGACGAAGCTTGTGGATTGATGAGGTCCTCCACGGCCAAATCGTTATCGGCCTTGATGCCGGACCAGAATGATACCCAAGGCCTTGCTTGCTTGATCACCAATTGCTCTTGGGCTGTGACTTTAAATTCAATGTCCATTCCGAAGCCTTCGATGCCCTCCACCTCGTAGAGTGTAGCAAATTCGTCATGGATGACTCCGAGGTATTCACGCAATTGGTTGAGGTATTCGATGTCCATGACAAGCTCTCCATCCTCTACGAGATTGGACAGTCTGAGAACGGCATAGCCGGCACCTATGGTCGGATCTTCATAGAGAAGGATCTCTTCAGGAACGGCATTGGGGTCAGGGTTTGTAATCAGGGACTCACCCACTTGGCTATTCAAGTAATAGGTTCCTTCGGTATTGTAAATGGGATCGATGCTGATCCCTACCCCATTGGATTGTTCCTCTTGGAAGTTGGGGTGGCACAAGATGCCCATGGCGGCCACGTAATGATCTACGCGGTAAAAATCACGTTCTTCATACGCTCTGAAATTCCACATACTCGCATACACCTGCTTGATGGACTTGGAGATGTGGCCTTCCTCTGGGTATTGGGTCTTGGACGTGTACAGTCCAGCGCCGCTAAAACCGGGTAAATCTTCGTTGTTCGTGCTCGATCGGCACCGCACAGGTGTCAAGGCTGGGAACGAATCGTGCATTTCTTGCAATGCTTCCAACATCCACGCTGGCATGGGGGCATCTTTGATGTCGTCCCTGAAATCCCGCAAACGGTCCTCACGAAAATCAATGTCATTGATGAAGGACGGATTGTTGATCATGACCTCTGCTTCTTCATAGAAGTCATTGTATTGCATGAATTCGTCGTAGAAATAGAAGGGGATTCCGAAGCCATCGGGTATGGTGTTTTCCGGAAAGCCGAAGTTCCTCATTGTCGCGACATTGGCACATTTCGCACCAAAAGCGGAGGACATATCAAACCCAATGTCGTCCAGGGGCATGATTTCGGTAATGCTCAAATCTCTCACAGGGATTTGAGGCTCGGATGGACGGAGGTCTTCGTACCACTCATTGACCTCATCCAAGGTCGCTTCCCTCATATAATAGGACTCCGCCTCGACCCGGTAGTAGATGTAGTTTCCCAGAAGGTTACTGATGGAGTCAATCGACAGCGGATCGGCAATGTATGCGTTGGGCACGTTGTCTTGGATGGCCCTGAGGTTGACGTGGGACAGTGGCGTTTGAATGACCGAAGTGATGATTCCCCCGACGCGTGGCAGTGAGTTTGGTAAAGCGTCGTACAATACGATATCCCTTGATCCAGGGGTCTCATCCAGCTCCATGTGTCGGAAGAAACCAAAGCCTTCAGCCTGGTGCAGGGGGATGTAATCCACATTTCCAAACACGACCGACTCCAGCACAACGTCGATTCCAGAATCTTCATAATCGTCTGCGTAATCGTCGAGGTAATCATCTTCATCATTTTCACCGATGAAGTGGTTCATGTTGTTTTGAACGAAGGGCATGCTCGCCATCAGCAGTTGGTAGGTCCTCTGGGTTGCCTCAAAACTGTACGCATTTCCGAAAGAGAAATTGAATGAATACCCGCCAATGAACCCGTTGGAGTTGATTTGGTTGGCATTGAACACAATCTCCCCGGAAGAGTCGTCCCCCGTGACATCCGCCCCAATGGCATTCCAAAAGCCATAGTGTACGCCGTGAGTATTGCTGTTGATGAAATACACTTTGGGCTCAGGAGTGTCCCTGTCGAGAATTCCGAATTTCACATACAATTGATCGTCTAGAAATGGGGCCCAACCCACGTTGTTGACATCCGCGAGGTTGAGGAATGTTTCGGCATCGGGAATGGAGGTTGCTCCGTTCACGAATTCGACAGCTTCCGCAAAATTCAATGGCGCGTCGGTCGGCATGTTCTGAAACTCCGTGATATCGTCAATCCCGTCTCCATCGATGTCTCCCGGGTTGGAGGCGTTGTATTCCCAGACGGTATAGTTTTCCAAAGGGTATGCGGTACCAGGTTCTGAAATCACCATCGTACCATCCACGCCCAGGGTCATGGATGAGGTCCATTCAAAAGAGGGGCTGTGCTGCGCTTCTAAGATGTAATATTTACCTGACTCCCCTTCGATGGAGAGTTGGACTTGACCGAATACATTGACCGAATAATTGTCGATGGGAACGATGACTTGCGCAATCATTTGGCTGTGAAGCACAACTGAAAAAAGAAGGATGAAGTGATGAAGGTATTTCATTTCGAGCGGTTTGATTCGATCAAGGTGAAGGTACAAGGTCGGGTCTTTTTGCTTAACTCCATTCAGCCTGAAGTGGTTGCATCCGTTCGTGTTTGGCTGTTGACTGTGTTTATTGCAATGTGGCGCAGCCGACCTGGCATTCGCTTCTGCGGGTTTAGGGTCACGCGAGTGAGAAGGAGCCAAGGTGGTCTTGGTTTTCTGAGAACCATTCAGAGTGCGATGGTATTTGGAATTCAAAAGACGATTGTGCAGGCAGGGAGGTTACACGGGGGGCTAGCATTCACCCTAAAACCACAGCGGCAATGGCTTTGCTGACGGCGAGGTGTTGAGCTGGGCTCCAATGCAGGCTTTCCTGAAAATCGTGGTCTAGCAACCCCATTACATTCAGAAAAAGAACACCTCGATTGTGCGCTTCTTGTTTGAGGCAATCGGTCAAGCCAAGTGCAGTTTTGGATGCTGCTAAAAACCATTCAGGCAGGTGTCGACTGGCGTCATTTACAGACGTCGGAGCGCAGACGAGCAAGTGAGGCCGATGCGCGGCGAGGTGATCGCTTTGAAGCACCACATCGCACAGCAGCCCCACATTGGCCGCGATTTGATCAGCGTATGAATTGAAATGCGTTTTGAGGTCATTTGTGCCGAGCATGACGATCACCCAATCGAGAGGGCGATGGGCTTCCAATAAGACCGGCAGGATCTCGAGACCGCTCCGAATGGTGCGCTCGATTTCGTTGTGTGCCGTGGTACGTCCATTGAGTCCTTCTTCGATGATCCGGTAGTTGTCAGAGCCCAGGATTTTTGAAGAGCACCTGCCAGCGCGTCCATGGTATGAATTTACATGGCCGTCTCACTCTTCACATTCCGAGCCAAAATCGCCTAGAACGAGCAACAGATCAGTCACCTCAACAAACCCGTTGCCATTGAGGTCGCTGGGACAATTTTCGTTGTTGGATCCATCTTCACAAATACACATCTGATTGGCAGCATCCCAAACGGTAGCCCCGCCGCATGCCATGGCGCCCGCATTGCAATCATTTCCAATCAATGGGTACACGCAACTTTGATCCGCACAGAGTGCCTCGGGATTGAAATTGCATGCATTTTGATCCATGCAGCCCTCTAAAGCATCGTAAGGCAGGCAGCTCTCGTCGTCACACCCCGCGAGCGGATCGTAGTTGCAGGCGCTTTGATCCATGCAACCTGGCAGGGTGCACGAGTCGTCATCAAACACAGCGGTGGGGTCGTAATTGCAGGCTTCTGGATTGGTGCAACCGGACTCTTCTAAACAGGTGCCAAAGTCGATTCCCCAAGCAAACAAATATCCGTCATCAACCCCCCAAAAATCGCAAATCTCAATCTGCCATACCCCATCAACAGGACATCCTTCAAGCAATGAAAAGGGCTGAGCAGATTCATAAACACCAGCAGGAAGTGTACCCCCAGCGTTGTCGGCCCAAGTGCCATTGGTGGCTGTTGGAGACCACGAATAACCCCACCCAAGGCCTGGTCCCGTAACATCTCCTTGGTCCGGAATACCGATTTGTGTGTTTGATCCTCCTTGCTGATGGACCGCCAAGCTTTGACCATTGGGACACGTAAATGTGATGGTCAAATCTCCCATGTAGCTGTGCTCCATATTCACGAATAATGAAATGTCTGAGGCGTCGGAAACGATTGCGATTGAGTCTCCTAGCGAGACCTCCGTTTCCAAGCTAAAACAAGTCGTTTGATCATCTGGAATGAGCGAGCCATCTCCAAGATCCACATAGGCGCATAATTCTTCTTCGGGGGGCACACAATCTGTGATGAACATCACAGTCGTGAATTGAACTTGCTCGCATGAGCCTTGGACTTCTAGAATGAAAATGGCATCCCCCGTCACCACCCAATTCAATGTCTCATCATTGTCTACGATGATTCCGTTTTCTGTTCGCCAAATGAACACCAAGTCAATTCCAGTTGCTTCTGCCTCAACGGCAACTTCTGCACCACATTCGACCTCCCAGTTCTCCTGCACATTGACGGTGATTGGGGCGAAGGTTGTTTCCACCGAGATGGTATCGGTGGCTTGCCCACATCCATCCGAAACGGTCACAATCACTTGATCGATATTTTGACCTTCGTTGATTACGAGTTCTGTCGTGTTGATAGCCAAAAAGCTCCCTGTAGTACCATCGGTCCAATAGAACGAATAGTTTTCATCTCCTCCTGATGCTGTTGCAGAAAGGGTGGCGCTTCCCGTGCAATCAAGAACTAAAGGGTCTGTCTGATCGATCGAAACCGTGAGCTCAGGAAAATCCAATACATTGACAATGAGCTCCACTTCAACCGGATTCGCGGCCAAACCACACGTATCTGCCACAACCACGACGCAAGACCAATCTTGCGTGGGAGCAATGAGAATGGAATCTTCTCCGTCACCTTCTTGGCAGCCCCAATTAAAGGTGTAATTCCCATATCCTCCTGAAACGACAGGCCCCACAGCGATGGTTTCGCCTGGACAAATGGACACCTCAAACCCCGTCGCCTCAAGAGCCGGAGGGTTTTCTGAAAGGTTGAACGAAAGGCTGTCAAAGGCAACTCCCGTCTCGCAGAATGATGGGTATTCGAATTGGAACATCGCATTTTCAACCCCTTCCTCAACCTCGTCCATCTCTGCCGCAAAGTCGAAAGACACGGACATTTGTCCTTGCGAAAAAGTCACTGAATCGGGCAAAGGAAGCAACGAGCCGTCCGCTTGAGGAATCCCATAATCCTCTCCATTCGTAGCTTCTCCATAAAAATTTAAATAGACCACCTCGTCGTAGAAAGCGTTGATCGGTCGCTCAATCGTAAGCGTTGCAAGGCCACAGTCCTCGTAGAGGTTATTGTCGAACAAACCTGTGAGGTTGAAATCAAAACCTGACTGAACAGCATTTGAGAATGTTCCATCTTTGATGATGACCATGGACTCAAGGGCCGTGTCTGAACCGTCGGCAATGGCGAGCTTCAAATGATAGGTTTCGCCGCAGACCAGAGGATGCTGTGCGAGCATAGGAACCGTGTACCCGTTGATGCATGCCCCGATGTTTTGCTGATTTGAAATGAAAAACTCTGAATTCAAAGAAGAATTGACTGACGATATTGTCACGGGAATCAAGGGGTCTGTATCGGGAATCCCTGCAATGTTCAATGCGCCATTCGGAAATCCCTCGGGGCTGGCATATGGCCCTTCAATGCCCGGCCCGCTCAGAAAGAAGGCAAAAACATCATTGAACTGCGTGTTGATCCAAGTATCGTATTCGTCGGAGCCAAATACAAATTCCAAGGTGATGGCCGTACCTGAAGCGACAAAATCAAATTCCAGAACACAGCCATCGTTGACAGAACTTACCGAGAATGTCTCGCCAATGAGCTCAGGAACAGAATTGGCAACCGCAAGCAAATCCGGGTCGTCGAAGCCAGAACCCAGACAATCAGAGCAGAATGATGATTGAGCTGGACATCCAACGTTTTCTGCCAGATCACAACTTAAAATCAAGCCCGAATTGAATGAAAACACTTCCTCTCCTTCGGTGAGATACCCCAATTGATTGGCACCACCGGTGTAGGTAATGTTTGAAGCCTCGCCGTTGTTTCCGAGTAAGATTTCGTTCACATACTGCTCCAACGTAAAGCCCGATTCCACTTGCACCTGAGCGGAGAGCGAAAACTGGAGTGATCCAAAGGTCAAAAGAAGGAGGCAACGCATTCTATAGTTTTTCATTTCTTCGGTTTCTTGCAAATCACTCAGTTATCTCGCTTCAATCAAATGAAGGATTGGTCACTCTTCTTCAGGCTCTCCTGTGATCCTGATGTTTTGGGTGTTGTCGTACTGGATGCTTCCAATGAATGTATTCACCCCAATGCTAAGGTCTGCGGAGCCTCCTGGTCTTTGATTTAGCACATGGTGGGCTCCACCTACCATTGTGGCGCTGACTCCCCCGGCATTGGTGTTGTTTATTCCTCCAAATATTGAGCGTGTTTGACTTCCTTCACCAAGCGTATCGGGTACCAATGTGTTGCCATAACCACCGGATATGACATTGCAGTAACCAGCGTTCAAATCGGCGTATCGACCGCCTACAATAACTGAAAAACGAGCGTCTGTCGAATCAGTGCCCATGTTATTCTCTTGCCCACCAATAACAACTGTGTATCCGCCCTTATTTACGTTGAGCTCTCCACCGACAATTACAGCGTCTGTCGCAAAAGATTCATTGTATAGTCCTCCAAGGACAAGGCTTCTCTCTCCAAAAGTGTTGTTTTCAGCACCGGCGACAATTGCAGAACGAGGACCTTCTAACACATTGTCCTTTCCTGCGAGAGCAGCAGCGTAAATTGCTTGTTCGGCGATGTGGTTGTCATTTCCAGATATGGCAGCACTGTAGGCGCCATCCACTTGACTGCGTAACCCTGCAACCGCAACAGCATAATCCGCGTTGATTGAATTGTCTCGCCCGCCAACTGATGCTGCGTAGTGAGAGCCGTCCAAAACAACATTGTCGTATCCTGCAATGGCCACGCCGTAAGCACCGTCCACTCGATTTTTTGCTCCGCCGATAATGGCTGCATAACGATCTGTCGCAGTTGCATTATAACCGTGAAGGATGCCGTGATTGCTTGAATAGGCATGCCCTTCACCAATCACGAAGTTGTGAGATCCGCCGCGACCAATTGAATCGATGTATTCCGTTTCTCCATTCAACCCAATGATTAAATTTCCAAGCGCATTGTTGGTGTATGCACCCGCCCCATTTGACAATTGAAAGTTTGCACCCTCCAAGTGAAACGTGGAAGAACTGTCAACATACGATAGATGCTCTGCCAGCTCTGGTATGGCTTGAGCCTCCAACGCTTCCACTTGTAGCTGAAGTGTTTCGATCGTCTCCTGCATCGTCAATAGTAGCTCCGCAAGAGCGACTCCGTCTACGAGAATTTCTCCAGGCTGAAAATTTTCTCCAAAAACGGATAAAACAGGCAGCAAGTCTGTAATTCCAATAAGCTCATCATTATCGGCATCTGGATTGTAAGGGTAAACAATGGCATCCTGAGCAGATACAAGAAAGGAGGTAAAGCAGGTAAAAATACCGATGAAAATAACTTTCATGATGCGGGAATTAGTCTATAAAAATGATTATTTAAACGAAATTATAAGGCTATCTGCGCAATTGTGATACACAAATGGTACATTTAGTCATTATGCTTCAAAATTTACTTTCGGAGGTCGCAAAGACATCGGGTATTGCCGTTCACACCCGCGGTGATTGCGCGCTTCTTTCCGCATTGATTTTGGAGGAAACGGATGAATTTATCAGCTATAACACGTTGCGCCGATTGCATGGATTAGCCGCAAGTCGCAACCCAAGGCAGCAAACGCTCAACATTCTCGCTAAGTTTTGCGGCTACGGGGGGTATCAGGAGTTTTGTGGTGTGCAGCCGAAATTGAGTCTGTGGAAACAAAAAGAAGAACTCTATCAAATTCTTGCCAAAAGAGCTCCCCAAGAAGCGGTTACATTTTTTGCGCAAATTGAGAACGACCTCGTAAGACTTGAATTGCTTTTGTGCGCATTTCGAGAGTCCTTTCTCTCAAATCAGGACGATTTCATCATCGCACTGTTGGACGCCCGTGCATACGAACTCAACAGGTATCCATACACTTACCAAATCCACACGGCCATTGCGATGGGACTCGTCATTCGTGACTACCCGATTGGCGATCGTGTCAAATTGCTATCGCATCCGAATGTGGTGGAATCCATCTACCTGAGGCTCATAGATTACTCTGCTTTGAACGGCTATTATGGGGAATGGACACAGATGCTGGCCGCCCAACCAATTTCTTTGGAGTGCAAGGTTTTCATTGCGTGTCTTGAAAGATTCAAGGCTTTTCTAAATCAGACTGAAATCCTTCCGTGGGAATGGAGTGAACTCCCCTGGAATGAATTCCCGCCAGCATTGCGCGGACGTATATTTACTGTTCAGTTGTTCGAGCATCAATCGCAAAACTTGGATTTCTTTTGGCTCAAAATGTTCGGGTCACTCGATAAGGTGGACTTAGAGTTGTCCGCTTTCATTGAGCCGAGCACATTTGCTGTAGTAACGGGTCATCGACAATTGGCTGCGTGGCTTATTGAAAAAATTCAAATCAATGAATCAACGTTGCATGAATTTCAACAGCACGATTTGCATGTTCATTTTATGATGCAAGCGATGCACGCGGTATTCGAGAAAAACTTGAAAGCAGCGCGTTTCTGGATGTCACGATTTGACGAAACTGAATTGCGACGACCATGCTTCTATGATTTCCTTCTATTCCCTGTCCGACGGTTGCAAGCAGAACTCAACGGTACAGCTCATATTTACCCTCAAGAAGTGCAGCAGACTGTATTGAGTCTTGGACATTCGAGGTTTTCCGAAGACTTGTGGCGCACCTTCTTTGATTGATTTGGATGTGGGCTTGTTCCCACGGGAGTAATGGGGGTGAGGAATCCCTTTCGAGAAAATAAAATTTAAAAAAAAAGAGTGCCAAATGGGATTCAATATTGTACTTGTAGAGCCTGAGATTCATACCAATACAGGTAACATTGGACGACTGAGTCTAGCTTCTGGATCGACCCTTCATTTGATTGAGCCCTTGGGATTCGAGATCACAGACACCCGCCTCAAGCGCGCGGGATTGGACTATTGGAGGCACTTAGATGTCCGCATTTACGAGAGTTTGGAAGCATTCATGTCTCTGCACAAGGACGCCCATTTTGCATTTCTTTCCAGCAAGGGCAAGCAGCCGCATTACGCCATTGATTATCAAGACGACATGTTCTTGGTATTTGGCAAAGAATCCGTTGGGTTGCCCGAAGAACTGTTGACCCAGCACCCCACTAAATTGTACCAGATTCCCATCTTCAGCGAGCACATCCGTAGCCTGAATCTGGCCAATGCAGTCAGCATCATAGTCTATGATGGACTCCGGAGTCTCCGAAACTTGAGCGGATTGGAGGGGAAGTAAGTTGAAGTGACATTCAAAAAGACCTCTCGTCCTCAGTTCGATGCGATTGGTTTTGTCTCGAGTATCCATTTTTGGCGAATTGTCGAAATGGTTGCCTGTTTGCATTAATATTGAGGTATGCGAAATCAAGTGAGTCAACGCGGATTCTTTCGAATAGGAATGTGTCTGATGTTAAGCGCATGTTCCAGTTTGGGACTTGCACAGTCAGATGTTGATCATTGGGAGGCGGTCGTCTTGGATGGGACTTCTTGGCGATATTGGGTGCCGAATGAGCAGCCAGCATCGGATTGGTTGGCGTCGAGTTTTGACGATCTGTCTTGGCCCGAAGGTGTTTCGGGTTTTGGGTATGGCGACGGCGACGACGCGACTGTGGTTGAGTCGACGATGTCAATCTACTTGCGCCATCAATTTGAGATAGAGAACCTCAGTCCATGGCTGGACGCGATTTTTTATATGGACTACGACGATGGTTTCGTGGCGTACCTCAACGGTATTGAAATTGCACGAGCCAATGCCGGAGCACCAGGAGAGTTTGTGGCGTGGAATCAAAACTTGATCACCGATCATGAAGCAGTGCTGTATGCGGGAGGAATTCCATCGGCTTTCGAGTTTGACTTTGGCGGATTGTTGTTGGAGGGGACGAATACGCTGGCCATTGAGATGCACAACGCCAATCCCGGATCATCGGACTTGACGGCCCGGCCTTTTTTGTTTGTAGGCACAGGGGAGGAGTCGTTAGGTTTTAACTCCATTCCCGACTGGTTTTTTCCTTCAACTTCAGACTTTCATGAGGTGACAATCAACCTCAATATGGCCAATGAGACGGTGTCTCCGGAAGGTGTTTATTTGGCTGGAGGAGCGTATTTCGGTGTGGCGGGAGACAATCCCCTATCGGACCAAGATGGCGATGGTATCTGGACAGTAACGGTTCCTGTTCCTCATGGCTTTACCGGCCATTACACATTTCTCAATGGGAATTGTGGTGATTGGAGCTGTAAAGAAAATATAGCAGGTCTGGAATGTGCGGACCCATCCAATTACAATGACAGACTGCTCGTCAATATCGTAGAACCCATTGATATCAGCACTTGTTTTGGTCAATGCACCACTGATGGGACGTGCGCTGCGATTGTCGGATGCATGGATATCACGGCGCTCAATTACTTCCCATTGGCAACGGAGGACGATGGAACGTGTGTCTATTTTGGGGGGTCGAATTTACCTGTTATCCAAATTGACTCTGACGGACCGATCCTGGACGACCCGCGCATTGTGGCCAATATGGCCATTGTCAACAATGCGATTGGTTTCAATCAAATCGGAGATTTCCCCAATGAATACAACGGCCAGATTGCCATCGAAATTCGAGGGTCTTCTTCTCAAATGTTCCCCAAAAAATCCTATGCCTTGGAAACACAGGATGCTGCTGGGGATAACAACAATGTCTCTCTTTTGGGAATGCCCGAGGAGAATGATTGGATTTTATACGGACCCTACACGGACAAGACGCTTATCCGGAATGCATTGGTATTTGAATTGGGTGAAAAACTGAACCGCTACACGCCCCGCAGGCGGTTTTGTGAATTGTTCATCAATGGAGATTACAGAGGAGTTTATATGCTCATGGAAAATATTAAACGCGACGCAAACAGGGTAGATGTCGCAAAGCTGTTGCCGGGCGATACGCTTGGTGATGAGCTGACGGGAGGATACATTCTCAAAATCGACAAATTCACCGGGGATTTTGAAGGAGGCTGGGAGTCTCCATATGTTACTGAAGGAGGAGAGGAGTTGTTCGTGCAATTCCATAAACCAGAAATGGATGATCTGAATCCCCCTCAATTGGAATACATCCAAAGCCACATAACCGCTTTTGAGAATGCACTTGCAGGTCCGGATTTCACGGATCCCGAAATGGGCTATCAGCCATTCATCGATGTGTATTCTTTTATCGATCTGTATCTCGTGAATGAGCTTTCGAAAAATATCGATGGATACCGTTTGAGTACTTATTTCTACAAGCAGAAAGATTCCAATGGGGGTAAAATTGTGATGGGCCCATGGTGGGACTATAACCTCAGTTTGGGCAACGCAAATTACTGCGATGGATCCAACCCGGAGGGGTTTGAAGTGAATACGCCATGCGGCAATTCCAATCCATTTTGGTTTGAACGGTTGTTGGAAGATCCTTTTTATCGCGATCTAGCAAGGTGCCGATGGGAAGAGTATCGCGCGGATGTTTGGAGCAATGAAAGCATTCATAGCACCGTTGATTCCCTTGCATCCTTACTTGTCGATGCCCGTGATCGCGACCATTTGAGATGGCCTCGATTGGGACAATGGATTTGGCCCAATGCGTTTGTCGGTGAAACCTATGAGGAAGAACTGGACTTCATGACCACCTGGGTGGACAATCGGTTGGAATGGTTGGATGTCAATATTTTAGGGGGATGCGATGCTGGTTGCACAGCTGTTTCCCGAGCGGGATGCGACGACGGCGTGCG